>JBGPEF010000148.1:0-10666 GCA_041482675.1 Tepidisphaeraceae bacterium
CGATCTACTACGGCGACGAAAACGAAGACGCTGTGACCAACGCACAGGGGGAGACGCAGAGGCTGTCCAAACTTCTTATGGATCGCTCGGGATATCGGCATCTCGCAGAGCTCGGAACTAACCCGCGGGTTTATTACCTGCCACCGAAGAACCGGGCGTTCCCTGCGCCTGGCCCACAACAGGGAGCCTCGGCGTCGTGATGAATGGCAATTCAATATCAGCGAAGACACGCGGCAGCGCTGCAACAGTGGCGGCGGACCTGCTCGACTCGCTCGGCCCGATGAGCCGCGCCCAGAAGTTCTCAGTCGTGATCCTTGGGCTGATCTGCCTGTGGGGTTTGGTGGGATTCATTCATCAGTTGCGGATCGGCCTGGCCGCCACCGCGATGACTGACTACTTCTCCTGGGGGCTCTACATCGTCAATTTCGTCTTCTTCATCGGCATCAGCCATGCCGGAACGCTGGTCTCGGGGATTCTGCGCGTGACTGGCGCCGAATGGAGGCGACCCATCACGCGTATGGCGGAGGCGATCACCGTCTTCGCACTGCTCATCGGGGCGCCGATGGTGATCATTGACATGGGCCGCCCGGAGCGGGTGCTGTATGTGCTCGTCCACGGCCGGTTTCAATCGCCCATCCTCTGGGATGTGCTTTCAGTCGCCACTTACATGGTCGGCAGCATCCTCTACCTCTACTTGCCCATGATCCCGGACATGGCGCTGTTGCGAGACCAGCCGGCGCGATTCACCGCGTGGCGGCGATGGATGTACCGCAAGCTTTCGCTCGGCTGGACCGGGACCCCCGAACAATGGCGGCTACTGGAGCGGGCGATTTCGGTGATGGCCATTGTCATCATCCCCGTCGCCGTTTCGGTCCACACGGTCGTGTCGTGGATCTTCAGCATGACGCTGCGCGCCGGGTGGCACAGCACGATCTTTGGACCCTACTTCGTGGTCGGAGCGATCTTCTCGGGCATCGCAGCTCTGCTGACGGCCATGGCGCTCTTTGTCAAATTCATCCCCCCCCTCAACCGCTACATCACACTCGATCATTTCAAGAAGCTGGCGTCGCTGCTGCTGGCGGTGAATCTGATCTATATCTACTTTACCGTCAGCGAATACCTGACCATGGGCTACTCCTCCGAGACCGCGGACAAAAAGCTGCTTGACGCCCTCTTCCATGGGCAGTTTGCGACCATGTTCTGGGTGATGGCCATCATCGGCCTGTTCATTCCGGCCTTCCTGCTGGCGCTCCCGTGGACGCGGACATTCAACGGGATCCTCACCGCGGCGGTGATGATCAATATCGGCATGTGGCTGAAGCGGTATGTGATCGTGGTTCCAACACTTGCCTCGCCCTTCATGCCGGTCATCAGGCTCGCGGGACAGCCGACCCGGTATGTTCCCACCTGGGTCGAATGGTCGATCACAGCCGGCGCATTTTCGGGCTTTTGTCTCCTGTATCTGCTCTTCTCAACGATCTTCCCGATCATCTCGATCTGGGAGGTCCAGGCTGCCAACGAATCGGAACATGCGGCCGTCAACCAGGCGCAACCTGCGATACAGGGAGAGGTGCTGGCATGATCCGCCGTTGCGCTGCATCGTTCCTGATTTTCGCGTGCGTGTCGCAGGCGCGAATTCCCATCGCCGCCGCCCAAACGCCGACGACACAACCAAAAGCGCAGATATCCCTCGCCTTGGTTACCGAGGAAGGTAAGCAGCTCATCCGGGCAATCGTTGTCGCCAATGGCAAGCCTGTTGAGAACGCAACAGTTTCTTTCGGAGTCAGGCGTACTTTCGGTACACTTGTTCTGGGGGAAGACAAGACGTTGGATGACGGGTCGGCCGCCGTGTCCTTCCCGAAGGACCTTCCGGGGGGGCCGAAAGGGCAACTTCAGGTGGTCGCGGAGATCAAATCTCCTGCAACGTTCGCATCCATTCGCACCGAGGCGACCTTTGACGGCGCCAGGCGTCTGGATGTCAATGCCGATTCATTGCCCCGCGCACTATGGGCGCCGCGCGCCCCCTATGCTCTAATCATCCCGATCGTGCTGCTGCTCGCCGGTGTTTGGGCCACGTATGCCTTTGTCTTCGTTCAAGTGCTGGCGATCCGGAAAGGAGCCAAATCATGAAGGCGTTGTCTCTATCACGTTTCGCTGTGGTCGCTCTGGCGGCGCTGGGGATCGCGGCTGTGATCTCCGCGGATCTGAATGCCGAAGATGCGAAGCCGGACGAATGGAAGGCGCCGGCGCGGGCGTCGCGAAAGAAGAACCCGATAGCGCCGGACGAGAAGTCCATCTCCCGCGGGGAGGTGGTCTATGTAAAGGAATGTCTCTCCTGCCACGGCAAGGATGGAAAGGGCGACGGGCCGGCCTCCGTCGATTTGAACCCCAAGCCTCGCGACCTGCACACCCCCAAGGTCTGGGAGCAGACCGACGGATCAATCTTCTGGAAGCTCACCGAGGGCCGTAAGCCGATGCCCTCATACGAAAAACTGCTCAGCGAAGACGATCGCTGGCACGTGATCAACTACCTGCATAAATACGCCCCGAGTGGATCAGGCGGCGCAAAGCAGCCTTGACCCGCTGGGGCCACATCTTTACCAAGGGAAGGAGAGTGTTATGAGAGTTGGGATCATCATTGCCGTCGCGGCGCTGCTGGCTTTTGCAGGCACCGCCGCATACGGCCAGCCAGTCACCCGCGAGGAGTACGACAAACTCAAGGCGCAGCTCGATCAGGTGCAGAAGGAGCTGGCCGAGCAGAAGAAGCAGCCTGCCGTGTCACAGGCGGAGATGGACAAGACCCTGGACGAGATCGAAAAGGACCTCAAAGCCAACCACAGCGCGATCTCCGACCTGGGCCTGGGCGGCACCAACTTCATCGTCACCGGCGACGTGTTCATGAACTACAACGATCGCAACGGCCGCGCCTCGACCTTCCGCGCCAAGTTCGCGCCCATCTTCCTCTGGCAAATCAACGACAAGTTGCTGGCCGAAGCCGAGGTTGAGATTTTTCCCATCCGCGAGGCCGGCGAGAACGGTACCGATGTCGCGCTGGAGTACGGCGATCTGATGTGGAGCCCGACCGACTGGCTCACCCTCGGGGCGGGCAAGTTCCTGCTCCCCTTCGGCTACGTTAACCCGTACCACGCCGCGTGGCTCAACGAATTCCCGGACAAGCCGTTCATGCTCGACCCCGACAGCGGCAAATCGATCGAGCAGGACGCCGGAATCGGGGTTTTCGCCCGCGGGAACGTCAAGGTGGCGGGCACCAACGTCGGTTATGCCGTTTACGTCATCAACGGCCCGTCGCTCATCACCGACGATCCCGCGAACGTCGGGAAACTGGAGGTGGACAACAACGTCGACCTCAACGACGCCAAGACCGTCGGCGGACGCATCGCCTGGCAGCCCATTCCGGAGCTCATGGTGGGCTATTCGATTCACGGCGGCGAGGTCCAGCCCGCCGGTTTCTCGCAGAGCGTGACCGAAGTATCGCAGGACGTGGAATTCTCCTACGTCAAGCAGATCTCCCAGATCTCCGGCCAGTTCAAGGCGCGCGGCGAATATGTCTTCTCCCACATCGGCAGGGCGACCTATACCGGTCCCACCGGCCCGATTTCGTTCAGGAACAACCGCAACGGCGGATACGTGATGGTCGGTTACCGGCCCACGCTGGTCCACAACAGCGTGCTCAGCAAGTGCGAATTCCTCGCCCGATATGAGACGCTGGATGTGCCCAACGGGGCCCCGGGCAGCTTCGACGAAAAGCGGACGACCCTTGGCGTGGATTACTGGATTACACCCAGCGTCGTGGTCAAGGCCGCTTACGAATGGGACGACACCAGTGGCGCCCAGGACCAGAATGCTCTTCTCTTCCAGGCCGTCTTCGGGTTCTAATTCAAACGGAGAAACCATGTTCAAGCGAATCGTACGAATTTTCGTTGCCCCAGCCCTGGCGGTGGCCGTCGGCCTGGCGATCGCCGGTATGACCGGTTGCAGCGGTGACGGGACAGCATCGGCCGACGGCAAACAGCCAATCCTGGCCTCTGCCGCGGCGGACTCCGGGAAGGCCTCCGCATCGGCGTCGTCTTCCGACAAGAGCGGCAATCAACTCTGGGCAGAAACTTGCGCCCGATGCCACAACATGCGCGACCCGTCCAGCTATAGCGACGTAAACTGGTCCATCGCCGTGCATCACATGCGCGTTCGCGCCGACTTGAATGCCCAGGACAGCCGCAAGATATTGGAGTTCCTGAAGTCGGCGAATTGATGCGCCTCACGCAGGCGCAGCCAAGGTGGACCGCGCGCCGGCAGGCGCTTTTGCCGCAGCCGCCAATCAGGCCAAAGGCCGTGGCGCAGCTCTGGCCGGAGAACTGCATGCGCTGTCATAACATGCGCTCTCCCGAGAGCTACAGCGATGCACAATGGGAGGTGGCCATGCACTATATGCGGCTGAGGACGGATCTCACCGCCCAGGACGCTGACGTGGCGGCGCAAACGGATGGGGCGCTGTTCTGGAAGACTACTGAAGGACGCAAGCCGATGCCGTCCTTCGAGAAACTCATATCGGAAGACGAGCGGTAGGATTTGATCAATTACATCCGCACGTTTTCGGTGGCGGTGCCGCCGCCAAAGTGAGAAACTCGTTCGGGTAACTGGGAAGGAGCAGGACATGAAGAAGGGTCTTAGACTACTGGCGCCGCTGCTGCCGGCTGCGTTGGCCGCCGGCGTGCATGCGCAGGCGACGCCAGCTTCGTCGTCGCCTCCATCGCAAAACGCCGTTTCGCGCGAGGAGTACGACAAACTCAAACAGCAACAGGACGCGTTGCGGCAGGAAGTGCAGGAGCTTCGCGAGCAGCTCCGCCGTGAGCGCGCCGCGCCTGCGCCGCAGACGCCCACCGCGGCTCGATCCGCGGCCGGGGCGCCCACAACGCCCACCGCGCAACCTTCCGACGCCGTCACCCGCGAAGACGTGGACGACCTGGAGAAGCAAATCAAAACCGTCCGCGATGAGGTCAACCGCAATCGCCTGGGCACTTCTCAGTTCCTCATCGCCGGTGACGCGGCCGTTGGGCTCACCATGCGAAAGAGTGAAAAGTCGACCTTCGATGCCGGTGTCGCCCCTCTGATCCTGTGGAGACCGGAAAAAAGCATCCTGATCGAGGCGGGCTTTGATATCGCCGGAAGCGTTGACGAAAACAACGAATCCAGCACCAGCTTCGATCTCACCCTGGCCAACATTTCTTTTCTGGTCAATGACAATCTATTCGTCGGCGGCGGGTTGTTCGCCGTTCCCTTCGGCGTTTATCACCGCCATTTTGATCCGCCCTGGATCAACAAGTTCCCCGATGATCCGCTTCCCTTCGGCGATGGTGGAATCGCTCCGGCCGAGGAGACCGGCCTGTTCCTCGGCGGCGCGGTGCCCCTCCATGACATGAAGCTGACTTATGATTTGTACGTGACCAACGGGCCAAGCCTCTTCACCAGTGCCGATTCGGCCGGCCAGCTCAACTTCGATGATTTCACCGACTTGAACAACGGCAAAGCCGTGGGCGGCCGGCTTGGATTCCTTCCTCTTTACAACCTTGAGGTGGGATACTCGGCCATGTTCGCTCAAACCAATCCCCCCAACTTCTCCAATACCAACGTTTTCCTACAGGCCGTAGATCTGAACTGGCGGCAGGATGTCGACCCGTTAAAAGGTCAGCTTGATGTTCGAACCGAGTGGGTCTGGTCGCACGTCGATCGCGCCACCTTCGATCCCGCCGGCACCGAAGGATTTGGCCCGCTCTCCTTCAGCAACAACCGCTACGGCGGATACATTCAATTGTGCTATCGGCCGACCAAAGCCGAAAACAAGTATCTGCGCAATGTCGAGCTGGTGAGCCGATATGACGTTCTCCGCTCGCCCTCCAGCGCGCCCGGCGGTGATCGCGAGCAGCGCTTGACCCTCGGCGTGGATTACTGGATCACACCGGCGATCGTGCTCAAGTCGGCGTATGAATTCGATGATAAGAAAAACGGCGAGGATCAGAACGCGCTGCTTTTCCAAATCGGCATTGGCCTGTGAAAGGGAAAATCATGTTGACTCAATTACCACATATGAAATGGCTGGCGGCACTGGCCGTCGCTGCGACACTGACCGGAGCGTGGATGATAGCGGGCTGCACTTCTCAAGAGGCTCCATCGCCCACCGCCGCTGTCCCGCCCTCAACGCAGCCTGTCCACGCATCGATATTCGAATCCACGACGCACAAGAGCGGCAACCAGTTGTGGTCGGAGAATTGCTCGCGCTGCCACAACATCCGGCCCCCGGAATATTACAGCGACGCCCAGTGGGACATCGTCGTTCATCACATGCGCCTCCGCGCCAACCTGACCGGCGAGGAGCAGCGCAAGATCGCCGAGTTCCTCAAGGCCAGCAACTGATCGCGCGATTGTTGCTGGTTGCCTTGCCCAAAGCGGCGCTCGGAGCGCAGCTCACAAGCAGACGTCGGTTTGACGTCGAGCGCTGCGTTTCCAATTGCTCGCTGCCGCGGATTTGCAATAGGTCCTTTTCCTATCACTGGTAGGAGAAAACCGACGCAAAATTCCGTCACTCCACCGATTTCGCGCGCCTCTTTTGGACAATAATTTCAGACTATGAAAACCATGCGAGCCAACGTCTTCCGCGGCGTCAATGAATTCGGCATTGAAGAAGTCCCCCGTCCCACGGCGGGACCCGGCGAAGCGGTCATCCGCATCACACTCACAACCATCTGCGGCACCGATCTGCACATCGTCCGCGGCGAATATCCGGTGAAGCCGGGCATGGTCATCGGCCACGAGCCCGTCGGGGTCATCGAAGAACTCGGCCCCGCGAATTGCCGTGGGGGCGGCGTCGATGGTGGTTCCGATGCGGCAAGGGTGGCGCGGGCGAGTGCAACCGGCTGGTGGACAAGCTGTACTCGCCGCTCTCATCCCCGTACGTGTGCTTCGCCTGTCGCCATTGTCACGACCTGAGCTATTGGAGTCGCCAGACTTCGTGCCGTGATGATCGCCTGTCACGGTGGATGATGTCGGCGCACAGGCGAGGGGATACTTGACCTTTGAGCAATACTGGTGTAATGTTCAACTATGGCAAAGCTAACCGATCAACTGCGGGCAGCCATCGACGGCAGCGGCATGAGCCGATACGCGGTGGCGAAGGCAATCGCACTGGATCAATCAACGTTAAGTCGATTCATGGCTGGCAAGGCTGGCTTGGCGCTCGACACCGTGGACAGGCTGGGCGAGCTGCTGGGGCTGCAACTGGTCTCGGGGAAGAACACAACGAAGGGCAAAGGACGGTGAGTTATGGCGACCATCGGCAATGATCCCAACGGACGCAAGCGAATCCTCTTTGTGGCCGGCGATGGCAGTCGTAAGACCATCCGCCTCGGCAAGATGAGCAAAAAGCAAGCGAAGAGCGTGCTTCTGTTCGTCGAGGACCTTTGTGCGGCCGCGTGAGGAGCGAAGGTAATGGAGAACTCCACCGCGGATTGGCTGGCGGACCTGGATGAAACGATGTACGCGCGGATCGCCGCCACGCGGCTGGTTCAGGCCCGGGTTAAGGCGGTTCACACCGTGGGTGAGTTGATGGAGAGATACTTTGCGGGCATGGCAGCCAAGCCGGCAACGCGGGTCTTCTATGGGCATACCCGTCGCAACTTGGAGAGTCATTTCGGAACAGGGCGGGACATCGCCAGCATTGGCCCGGCGGAAGCCGACGGGTTCAAGGCTTGGATTGCAGGGCACGAAAAACTCTCCCCCGCGACGGTGGCACGTAGGACTGTCGCCGCACGGACAATCTGGCGGAAGGCGGTGCGGTGGGGCTGGGTGTCAGTCAATCCCTTCGACGGCATCCGGGGCTCAACCCAGACGGATGACCGCCGGAAGCGATTCATTTCCCGTGAGACGATTCAGAAGGTGCTGGACAACTGCCCCGATGATCAGTGGCGGCTGATTGTGGCGCTGTCTCGGTTTGGCGGGGTTCGCTGCCCGTCGGAAACCTTGGCCCTGACATGGGCGGATGTGGATTTTGCGAATGGGATGATTCGGGTACGGTCTTGCAAAACAGAGCATCACGAGGGCGGCGGAGCGCGGACGATCCCCCTGTTTGCCGAGCTTGAGCCACTGCTGCTGGCGGAATTTGCCGGGTTGCCAGAAGGGACCAACCTGGAGGCGACGCCGATCATCAGCCGCTACCGGGACCCGAGTGTGAACCTACGGACGCAGTTGAAGCGGATCATTAAGCGGGCGGGGCTGACGGTGTGGCCCAAGCTTTTCCACAACCTTCGGGCGAGCCGAGAGACGGAGCTTATGCGGGAGTACGACCTTGCCACCGTCTGTAAGTGGATCGGGAATTCCCCGGCCGTGGCTGCCAAGCATTACGCTTTGTGCGTCGATCTAGACGCGGGCTTCCAGCGCGCGGCGGGGCGGGGAAAGAGCGCGGCACAGAATCAGGCACAGTATGCGTCGATACCAGCCGAGAAGGGCCGGGAAGCAGCCAAGGCCGTAAACAAAGATCGCCCGGATTTACCGAGCGATGCGGATCCATCCCGATGCTTGCTTAACCGTCAAGTGGGCGATATAGGACTCGAACCTACGACCTCACGGGTGTGATCCGTGCGCTCTAGCCAACTGAGCTAATCGCCCTTGCGCGCTAGAATGTAGGGTTCCGCCCTGGTTAAATCAAGTTTCCATCCGCCACCCTTCACCTCCCATTTCTCCCGCTACCAATCGCGCTAACTTCCTCCAAATCAGCCCGCCGAACCGCTTCAGAATTGACCATTTTGGCTCCCTCGAACAAAAATATCCGATTTTTATAAGTCTCTGTTAACAAATGATATGCGCTCAATAAACCGCCTCTCCCAAACCAAAAACCTCTCAATTGACATCACCCTCCCCCAGAGTTATAGTCACCTCTGCTTTGTGCCAGTTTGCATGCGTTGGTCATCACCCAGTCTTCAACGGCTGTTTCAGCCGTGGCGCACTTCCGGAGGTGGATAGGAGCCACCCCTCCGGAAGTCTTTTTTTGGCGACCTCCTCCCCGCCTCGCTCACCATGAAGTGCCCCTAATAACTAATCCATGCAACCAATCCATCACCCCTCCTCCACCACCCCCAATCACCACCCTCCTTCCCGCGGCCAATTCATCTCCACCGTCGCCGCCAACATCCCCCTCTGCCGCGAACACTTCCGCCTCATCCTCCATCTCCCCCAATTCCCTCCCACTCGCCCCGGCCAATTCATCCAAATTTCATGTCGCAATCTCTCCACCGCCTTCACCCACGAACCCGAATGGGAGCTAACCAATCCGCGCCAAGTCCTCGAACACGGCCCCGAGCTTCTCGCCCCCCTGGCGCTCCTCCGCCGCCCCTTCTCCCTCGCTGGCCGCCGCGATACCGCCAACGGCATCGAACTCGACATCATCCATCGCATCGTCGGCATCGGCACCAACTGGATGGCCCATCTCAAATCCGGTGACAAAGTCTTCATCCTCGGCCCCCTCGGCAATCAATTCCAACCGCCGCCACCGGATGCACCGGCCATTCTCGTCGGTGGGGGGGTAGGAATCCCCCCGATGCTCTACCTCGCCGAGCTTCTCGCCGGCCGAAGCGCCGTCGCCTTCTGCGGCGCTCTCAGCCGCGATCTGTTGCCCCTCACCATCCACCCCCACCTCCCTCCTCCCTCCCCCAATTCCACCGACCCTCAACCCATCATCGAAGAATTCTCCCGCCACGGCATCCCCTCCATCATCACCACCGACGATGGCTCCTTCGGCTTCCGCGGCTTCGTCACCCAGGCCCTCGAACGCTATCTCGACTCAGCACTCAGTCCTCAGCACTCAGCACTCACGATCTACACCTGCGGCCCCGAACCCATGATGAAACGCGTCGCCGAAATCGCCTCCGCCCGCAACATCGACTGCCAGATCGCCGTCGAGCGGGCCATGGCCTGCGGCATGGGCACCTGCCAATCCTGTTGCATCCGCGTCCGCAAGCCCGATCCATCCAAACCCCCCCTGGTCGGCCGCGATTGGTGCTATCGCCTCGCCTGCACCGACGGCCCCGTATTTCGCGGCATCGATCTCTTGTGGTAAAACTCCCCTGGAAGGATCGATGCACCATGACCACCATCGGCATGCACTACGACGTCATCCCCGGCAAGGAAGAAGAGTTCGAACGCGGCTTCCTCGGCGTCCTCGACCACCTCAAAACCCTCCCCGGCCACGTCGAGTCTCATATGTACGAAGACGTCGCCTCGGTCGGCTCCTACGTGATCCTTTCGCAATGGCAGACCAGGGAGCAATTCGAAAAATTCATCCACAGCCCCGAATTCGCCAAGGTCGTCGCCTGGGGCAAAGCCGAAATGCTCCGCTCCCGCCCCCGTCATAAAATCTACCTGCACGATTGATACCCCCTCCACGGATTTGTCAAAACTGGAACCTTCGATGGCCCCAATCATCGAATATTCTTGTGCGAAGCTCATGTATAATCGACCCCATGGTACGTCCTGATCGAACCGCTTCGGTGTTGCGTGGCGGTTCAGGCTGCATCGAACTAACGGGTGCAAGTCCCGTCGCGGTAAGCGCCGAAGCACCGCGTAGCAGGCCCCGGGCGCGGGAAGAGATTCCCTCGTCTGA
>JBGPEF010000149.1:0-10641 GCA_041482675.1 Tepidisphaeraceae bacterium
CCTGATTCAGGATTGACGTCGCGATCCTCGCCCACGGCCCGGCTGGGCTGGGGAGGTGGCGGACAAGTTTTTCCGTCCGCCTCCCCGGCCCTCTTGGCCGCTTTGTTTTCCGAGACCCGCCAGATCCTCCTGCGCCCGAGACTCAAACAGCTTCGCGCCCTGGGCCTGCGCAACACGGAGAGCATCCTGGAAACACTCCCGTGCTGCCGCATCGCATTCACCTCGCGATTCAATCAGGCACCTCGCCCGCAGCCGATGCAGCTCCGCTTCGTAGAGCCCCTCGGGCAATGCCCGCGCTGCGGCCATCGCCTCGTCGAGCGCTGTGAGGGCTTCGTCCGGTCTTCCCACCCGCAGCAGCGCATCGGCCAGCAGGCCGAGATAATAGGTTTGATAGGTCCGGCTTCCGGTTCGCAGCCACGCATCCAGGCCGCGGCGAATCTCCGCGACGCCGGCTTCGGCCATCATGATCCCGCCCTTTCCTCTTCCCGCGCAGCGCGCCACCCAGGCCCAGCCGCGCAGCACGGTTCCACCCGCCAGCCAGAATGAGAATCCCTCCCTCGATGCCAGCTCAACCGAGCTTTGCGACCATTGTTCGGTCGCGCTGGCATCGTCGCGGCACTGGTGGAGCATGGCCGCGAAGTGCATGGCCAGTGCGAGGCTGCTGGGCTGGAGCGATCTGCGCGCCAATTCAAGCGATCGTTCGCTGGCGCGCAGGGCTTCCTCGCCGCGGCCCATGAGCATCAGGGCAACCGCGCCGAAGGCCAGAGTGGCAACGCCCGGGTCCTGGCCGAATCGCTCGGTGTTTCCGGCATGGCGCGCTGGGTCGTAGATGGCGGCGGCCTGTTGCATGTGATCGACCGTCAGCGCCGGTTTGCCCAGGCAAAGGTGCGTGACGCACATCGCCTGGTGCGCCTGAAGCAGCAGCGCTGAGTCGTTCGCCTGGCGGGCCATGGCCAGCAACTGATCGCTCATCTCCACCGACTTGGCCAGATCCGAACGCACTTTGTGAAACAGCCAGATGCCCCAGAGCACTCCAAAGGTGGTTCGCACCTGTCCCGCATCGGCCGAGCCGCGCGATTTGCAGAGCCAATACGTGCGCGCCTGGATCTCCTCCACCTCGGGCGATGCGAAGCCGCTGGTGAGTTGCAGGTTCACTCCAAGCGACATCAGAACACTCAGCTCATGCTCCCCTCGTTCCTGATCCGTCAGCCGCAGGAGCGCTGTCAGTGCCCGCCGCAGATAATGCACCGCCTCGCGATGTGCATATTGCCGGCCGGCCGCATCGGCCGCCTGACGGAGATATTTCACCGCGCGGGCCCAGTCCCTGCCGGATTCAAAATGCATTGCCAGTGCCGCGGCCTCCTCGACAGCGCGCTCGCCCCAGATTTTTTCGATCCGCAAACCCATCAGCTTGTGGAGCTGGATGCGCCGGCCGATGGGAATCTGCTCGTACACGACGTGATGATACATAGCGTGTACGAACCGATAGTGCGTCGCCGCCGTCGCATCCGGCCACTCGGCGATGCCGCGCGCCTCCAAAAAGTGATAGCGCTGCGCCAGGCTCTGGCAGAGTTGTTCGGCGTGGACCACATCGTCGCCGCCCCCATCACCCGCCAAAAGCGCGGCCACCGCCGCGGCGGAAAACTCGACTCCGGCCACCGCCGCCGCCTCCAGCGCGGCCCGCTCCGAGTCCGGCAGCCGCTGAAACTGCACCTCGATCATCGCCTGCACGGTCCGCGGAATCTGCGTCTCCAAAACCGCCAGCCACGCCCCGCCATCCACGCCGCCCGCATCTGCCAATTGCCACACACCTTCAGTTTGCTGCAAAACTCCCAGTTCGATCAGATCGTCCACCAGATGAACCAAAAACAGCGGATGTCCATCGGTCCTCTGGTGCAGCCGCAATCCGAGTGCTGCTGGGAAATCATTTTCGGCAAACCGGGCCGACAGATATTTCGCCACGGCCGGCTGATCGAGAAATTCCAGCGTCAGCTCATCACACAGTCTCGCGGCCAGCAGTCCCCGGACGATGCTCCGCAGCGGATGCTCCTCGACCGCCACTTCGGCCGGGCGATAGGTGACCAGAATCATCAGCCGCGCCTTTCCCCGCCGCCGCGCCAGGGCTGAGATCAGGTCCAGCGTCGAATAGTCGGCCCAGTGCAGGTCCTCGAGCACGAGAATCAACATCGACTCGGCCGCCAGGGCTTCCAGGCCATCGGTGAGGGCACGCAGCAGATGCTCGCTCATGGTCCGCGGCTCGATGGCCACCGGTTGCGATGACTGATGGGCGGCGCTGGCAACGGCCGGCTGTGTTGAATACGCCTCCGCGTGTCGGGCCAGAAGCGCGGACAGCTCGGCCGACGGTTTTTCCCGCGCCAGTTGTCCCAGCGCCTCCCAAACCGGCATGTAAGGCTCGCTGGCCGCGAATTGCTCGAAGCAGTGGCCGGTCAACACCGAAATGTCCTCTTCGCTCTCCAGCGATTTGCCGGCCTGCTGTACGAAGGCTTCAATCAATGCGGTTTTTCCACTCCCCGGACCTCCGGTGATAAAAATACACTGGCGCTCGCCGTCGTGCGCTTTGATGAAGTGATCGCGCAATCGTTCCAGCTCCGCCTCGCGCCCCACCAGCAGTTGAGGCGCCGACTGCGCCACACTCACCTTCCCCGCCAGACGCAGCGGCTTTCCTGAGCTCGCCAGAGCGGCCGGCGCCACCGCTGCGATGAAGCGGTAGCCCCTGCGATGGATGGTCTGAATATATTTCGGTGATTTGGTCGAATCCCGCAGCGCCTTGCGAATTTCCCGCACGCACACTTTGACCGACGCATCGCTCACGAAAACATCGGGCCAGACCGCCGACAGCAGCTCCTTCTTGCTCACCAGACGATCCGGCTGGCTGGTGAGATAGCGCAGCACGTCGAACGCCTTGGGCGTGAGCGCCACCGGCTTGCCATCCCGCAGCAGCCGGCTGTTGGGCGCATCCAGGCGATACGGCCCGAAATCCACTTCATCGGTCGAAGGATCAGTCATGGCTTTTCATGAAATCGGCCCTATTCAGCATACTCACTTCTACTGACCCGCCGCTATCGGCGTCATAAAAAAGCGAAATCCGCCCATCGGCGCACTCCGTGGGCGGGAACGGATGGGATGAAAAACAACAACACTCTCGTCAACGCTTGGGTCGCTGGTTATTGTTTCGGTGGGCGATTCTTTCCAGCACCCAGGCGCGCACGAGTTGTGCCGCAGAGACCCCCTTGGCGTGAGCGAGTTCTTTGACTGCTTTGATATCCCTCGAAGCGAGTGGCACTTTGATGGCGCCCCCGCGCGCAAAAACCGGCTCGCCGACCTCTTCCAGTTCACCTTCAAAATCAGTCAAGCCATGACTGTCCCAGAACTCGGCCAATTTCTGGATGGAATCGATTTTCGGCAGCTTCGACTTCTTCATTGGACCTTCCATTTTCGGTAGCGTCGCTTTTCCTTCGCTGTCATCTCCCGAGCCGTCACCGGGTATCCGTTCCCGTCCGGAAACCTGATCACAACGCAAAACAGATACCGGCCCGCGTCAGTTTGCCCCAGAACATAATATACTGGATTGTTCCCTTCGGCTTTCGCTCGAAGCACCAGGGGATCGCCGAAACATGCTTCTTCGACCTCTTCAGGCGTCACGTCATGCCGCGCAATGTGAGCAATTCTATCTTCCGGCCAGATGATCCGTTCGATGCGCATCCGCCGATGTTATCAGGATGGCTCGCAGTTTCATTGACTTTCGCTTGCACAACGAGCTATGTGGCCCTGCATTGCGCGCAGGAAAACGTACTGAAGTTGCTTGAATATGAAGCTTCACCAATCCCCCTCCATCGTCTCCTCCGTCTTCTGCAAATACGCAAAAAAGCACATCCGCTCCACCCCTTCGATGACTCCGCGCAGCGAAAAAAGCTTGAAAAACCAGGCCCGATCCTGCTCCGTCGTCCCGTCCCTGGGCGCTGACGCAGGGCCAACAACCTCCGCCGCCTCAACGCCCATCACGTAATCGCACAGGTGCAAAATATCCATCTGATCGGCCGTCAGGGTCGAGAGAACAAAGACCTTGTGTTTGGCAATGATGGCGCGCAAATACCGGTCGGCCATTTTCACTTCGATGGCATCCAGCGCGGCGATGTACGCAACCGTCTTTTCATCCTGCTTCCATCCATGGGCCTGCCGCTGCTCGTCCCGGAAATCCTCCATCGCCACGTCAAAGTGCGCCTGCATCCGCTCATAAAACGTCTCGACCTGCTCACCCTCCAGCCAGCGCACGATCATCATTTCCCCCGGCCGCCGATGGATGTGGTAATCATTGGTGGAAAGCCCGCTCTTGGCCGGAAGGCCCAGCAAATCGGCCGCCCCCTCCGCCGACTCCGGCGGCAAAATCGGGCTCTCGGCCGACTTGGATTTTTCCAGCCTGGCTATTCGTTTCTGGATGTCGCGGGCAACATCATCTTTGAGCCGCGGACGAATCTGGGCATCGAATTTTCTGGGCCCTTCAAAAACCGCGGCCACTTCCGCGTGCACCCGGAACTCATCCGCCTTCTCCCGCGCACGCTGCGCTGGATCAATCACCCGCTCCTGTGGACTTTCATTCGGTTCATCAAACATGGCGTATAGAATACCCGCATCCGGCCGCTCGCAAGCGCACAACGCTGGAGCGGCCGCTCATTCTCCGGTATCGTCTTACCACCCGCCAAACCGCGGGTGTGCTTTTTTTTCATGAAGGAGTAGATCATGCCCAATCGAAAATCAGAGGCCGTATGGACAGGTTCTTTGAAAGAGGGTCGCGGTGAAATATCGCTGGGGAGCGGCGCCTTCAAGGGCGCTTACTCGTTCGGCTCTCGATTCGAGAGCGGAACCGGAACCAACCCCGAAGAATTGATCGCCGCTGCCCACGCCGGCTGTTTCTCGATGGCGCTGGCGGCCGGCCTGGGAAAAGCGGGCTTTGCCCCCAAGCGAATCCACACCACGGCCAACGTCACGCTTGAAAAAGTCGGCGAGGGATTCAAGATCACCCGAATCCTCCTGCAAACCGACGCCGATGTGCCCAACATCGATCAGAACACGTTCAAGGAGCACGCTGAAAAGGCCAAGAGCGGCTGTCCGGTCTCGCAGGCGCTGGCCGGCACCGAGATCAAGCTCGAGGCCACCCTCGCCCGCTGAGCGTGTGCCTCCTGGCAATTTTGGCAGGTAACAAAAAACCCTCACCGCCGGGGTGAGGGTTTGAACTGGGGATCTAGGATTCGAACCTAGACAAAACGCTCCAGAGGCGTTTGTGCTACCGTTACACCAATCCCCAATCACTGACACGACACTATAAAACCCTCAAATCGGTAGATCAAGCCGCCTTCCTTTAAGATACCGGGCGGCGTCTGCAACTCCTGCTCGCGTCCGCACGTCAAAATAAGGCATGGGAGGTCGGCGATGACACGTCTCGCGCTCGCAACACTATGCATGCTCATTGTGGCCGCGCCAGCCCGCGCGGCCAAGCCCGTCACTTTTGCCGGCATTTGGCTTACTGATCTTGGCCTGATGGAACTGGAACAGACCGGCGACGAAGTAACCGGCCGCTATGCCCTCGGCGGCGTCTCCACACTTGAAGGAACAGTCACCGGCGGCAGGCTCGAGTTCACCTACAAGGCCTTCCGCTCCGGCAAAGGCTCGTTTGACCTTGCCCAAGGCGGCGCAACCTTCAGTGGCTCCGCCGCGACTGACGGCTTCTCCGACCGCTTCGACTGGCGCGGCCGCAAGGCTCCGGAATATGTTCGCCACGCCAAACTGCTTCCCGGCAAACTCGTCGATGGCTCAACCAAATGTTTATTAACCTACACCGTCCGCGCTCCTGTCGGCTACAAAGCCGGCGACGCCAAAAAGTGGCCCTCCATCCTCATCCTCCATGGCTCCAACATGAACGCCAAAGCCTACGTCAATACTCTCGCTTCCGCCTGGCCCGACATCGCCCGAGACTATTTGATCATCGGCATCAATGGTGAGAGACCGTCGGAGATCGGCGGCGCGGGAAAGGAGCCGGCCTTCAACTACACCTACGTTAGCTACGTCGGCCGCAGCACGTTCAAAGGCTTCCCCGGCACCGACCGCGAAAGTCCCGGCCTGGTGGCCGAGGCCCTGACTGAACTGCGTGATGTCTATCCGGTCAAACACTATTTTGTCGGCGGCCACTCCCAGGGCGGCTTTCTCACCTACAGCCTGCTCATGAACTTCCCCGAAATGATCGCCGGCGCATTCCCGATCTCCGCCGGCGTGATCTTCCAGTGCGAGCCAGGCGCCTACGCCGATGAAAAACTCCGCGCTGCGCAGCGCACCGTGCCGCTGGCGATCGTTCATAGCAAGCATGACACGGTGGTCAGCTTCGCCTCAGGCCAGTCCGCTGCGGACCTTTTCGGCCAGGCCGGCTGGCCCGCCTTCCGCTTCTTCGCCGACGACTCCGGCGCTGGCCACATGTTCGCGCGCCTACCCGTCCGCGACGCCATCCGCTGGCTCGAATCCCAGGCATCCGACGATCCCACCAAACTGCTCGACTTCGCCGAACAAAGTCTCAAAGCAAAGCGCTACCGCGACGCCGTCGCCGCCCTGAACCGCGCCCGCGCGCTCAACCCCGCCGCCGACGCGGCCAAGGCGCGTCTCGACCGGCTCACCAAAGACATCGACGCCAAAGCCGGCCCCGGCGCAAAGCAATTCTTCCCCAAGATCAAGACCGGCCAGGGTAAAGATTGGATCGACTCCTTCCTCGCCTACCGCGACGATTTCGAGTTCGCCCCCGGCGCCGGCGAGGTCATGCGGGCGTTTGATGCTCTCCGCGCCGAGCACGAAGGTCCCGCCAGGAAAGCGCTCGAGGAAGCCCGCGCTCTGTTCGGCCAGGGCAGGCGTGATGAGGGCTATGCCAAATATCAGGAGATCGTGGACAAGTATTACGCCGCCTCGTCGTACCGCAGCGTCAAGGGGTGGCTGGCGGAACGTCAGTGAGGCGGCGTGGGAGCGGAGTAGGGGCGGCTTTAGCCGCCGAACATCAACGCTTCGGCGGCTGAAGCCGCCCCTACGGCTATTCCTGCGCCAGCCTCCCCACCGGCCCCGCCAGCGATCTCTGCCACTCCAGCAGCGCATTGCTCGTCCGCGTCGGCAAAAACAGTTTTACCAGCACCAGCCAGATCGGCCACGCGATCCACGCGCCGATCACCACCATGGCCGCGCCTTCCAGCGTCACCCCCAACAAATCCCACGTGAACGGACCCGTTTGAGCTCCCCCCTGATAGCGCAGATCAAACTGCCTGAATCTCGCCCCGATCAACACCGCCGCAATCACCAGGCCCCCCAGCACCAACCCAACCAGATATCCCCTCCTCCACCGCAACAGCAACATCCTCCCCACCAGTCCAAACCCCAATCCCAAACACGCAAACGCCGCCAGCGACTCCAAATCCAATTCCCTCGGCCGAAGCGTGTACTGCGGCACGGTCCTCGTCCCTCCGCCAGGCCCCGCTCTGGTTATGGTGCGATTGCCGTGATAATCCCACCGATAACTCCACTCCACCCCCATCGCCACCCACGCGAACAACAGCCAACCGAAGAAATTCAGCTTGAAAAACACCGCAAAACACAACCACAGCGCTCGCAGCCTCCCCAGAATCCTCTGCACAGCCGGCCGTAGCGTATTGATCGGCTGCCGATGCCCGCACTCCGGACAATGAAAGTGAAGTATCTTGCAATCCGCGCACCGGCCCTGCGGCAACCCATTGAGCGAATACCCGCACCGCTCGCAGAAAATCGGCAGCTCCTCCCCCAGCCGCTCGCTGCGTAATTTCTGCGGAGGTGGAACCGTCGGTACCGTCAGCACCGACACCGCCGCCTCCTGCACATCGCTCTCGGTGGGCATTCCCATGGCTCCTTCGGTTGGCCGTATTCTACCGTCGAAGCACCGCGCTGCTTGTTTCAATTTTCCCCCCGCATTCCGGACAAACCCCACTGCTGGCCCGCAGGTCATATCCGCACTTAGCGCACATCCCCGCCGCCATCCGCCTCCGCCGCCGCCGGCCGCGCACGAATCGCACCGCCAAAATCCCCGGCAGAATTGCCGTCACCGCCGCCAAAAACCAATACGGCACCGTCACAATCACAAACCCCCAAACCCACGCCCTCATCGGCGGCGTACTCAAATACCGCCGATCACAGCGGAAATATTCCATTCCCCCAAGGCGCCAATGCACATCCAACGGATCACGCTGCGTCAGCTGCGCCAGTGCCGACGGATCATCCGGCCGCAAATGCCAGGTCTTGACCGCGCTCCCCTCTCCGACGCCCAGGTTCCTTCGCACCAACTGCGCCTTCCCCCTGCAACTGGCCACATTCCATTGATATTCCCACCGCCCTGGCTTCATCGGCATCGGCGAGGCAAACTCCTCCGGCGCAGCCACCGGCCGAAAATAAATCACTTCCGCAATAAAATAACTCCGCACCCACAAATACAGAACCAGCACCAACACGACCAACGAAACCGCCCCAATAAGGCCCATCAACCAGCGACCGAGCATCGCCAGCCTGCCAAACCGGGCTGATATTGCGCTTTCTGCTCGCATCGCGCCTTCTTCTCCTCATATCCTGCTCACTTCGGACGATCCCGCATAACACTCCCGTCCGATGTCTGTACAATCAAGGTAAGCAGGGCTTCATGTTGAATTTCTCAAACAACTCCGCCGGCCAACCCTATTGTGACAGCCTTTCCCGCCGCGGGTTCCTCAAGGCCGGAACTTTGGCCATCGGCGGCTTTGCGCTGAGCGACCTGCTCAAGCTCAAGGCCCAGGGCGCGATCGCCCCCAATCGCGCTGGCAAATCGGTCATCATGATCTGCCTCGGCGGCGGCCCCAGCCACCTCGACACCTACGACATGAAGCCCGATGCCCCCTCCGAATTCCGCGGCGAGTTCCGCCCCATCCGCAGCAACGTCCCCGGCATGGACATGTGCGAGCTGTTCACCGAGCAGGCCAGGATTGCCAACAGATTCTCCATCGTCCGCAGCGCCACCTGGGTCGAGCCCGACCATCAGCGCATCGAAATCTTCACCGGCTTCCCCAAGAAAGAGCGCCGCCCCTCCTTCGGCTCCTGCGTCAGCCGCTTCTCACAGCGCGATGGCTCGATGCCCAAATTCGTCAGCCTTCAAGGCCGCGATGGCGAAATCGCCGAGGCCGAAGATCCGCTCTGGGCCGGCGCTCAGCACCGGGCTTTCGTGCCCGAGCGCGAAGGCCTTAAGAGCCTGGAGATCACCAGGAATGTCGATCTCGCTCGCCTGCGCGACCGCAAGCAGCTCCTCGATTCCCTCGACCGTCTCCGCCGCGATGTCGATTCGGCCGGCCAGATGGGCGCTATGGATTCCTATTCAGCCCAGGCCCTCGACATGCTCACCAGCGGCAAGGCCCGCCGCGCTTTCGACATCAGCGACGAGCCCAAGGCCGTGCTGGAAAAATATGGTGGAGGCGGCTCCAAGTTCAAGTATTTGACGACCAAGGATGCTTTCTGGGACTGGCAAGCCTTCGTCCGCGCCCGCCGCCTCGTCGAAGCCGGCGTTCCGTTCGTCTCCATGCAGGTCGGCCTGTGGGACCACCATTGCGACGCCAATTCCGGCTCAATCTTTGAGGGCTATCGCTCGATGTTGCCCCTCTATGACCGCTGCATCGCCGCCCTCATCAACGACCTCCACGAGCGCGGCCTCGCCAACGATGTCTGCGTCATCGCCTGGGGCGAATTCGGCCGAACCCCCAAGCTCAACAACTTCGGCGGCCGCGACCACTGGCCCGGCGCTGGCTCCGTCCTCTTCGCCGGCGGCGGCCTGAAAATGGGCCAATACGTCGGCGCCACCAACAAACTCGGCGAATACCCCACCACCCGCCCCTACAACCCCCAAAACGTCCTCGCCACGCTCTACCACGTCCTCGGCATCGACCCCGCTGCCACCATCCCCGACCACAGCGGCCGCCCGCAATACCTGCTCGAAGATCGGGATGTTATCGAGCCGCTGATTTAGTCAAATCGTCCCCCGGAAAAATTTTACCGCCCCAGCAAACGTAAGAACTCTTCCAACGACAATCCCGCGTCCGCAATGATCCGTCGAAGCGTTCCCACCCGCACCTGCTTGTGATCTGGAACAATCGCGCGAGCATAAGGATTTTCGCGCCGAAGAATTATGTGGCTGCTCTTTTGACGACGAAAGACAAAACCGGCGCGTTCCAACGCAGCGCGCACTTCCTGGCCCGATAAATCCGTGGGTAGTTTTGCCAAACGCTGCGCCCCTATGCCGCTTCAACCTCGACGAATTCCTTGCCCGCCTCCGTCGGAACGGGATCGCCGGCATCCCGACAATCCTCAATGTACAGTTCCATCGCTTCGCGAATGTTCTTCAGTGCTTCTTGCCGCGTATCCCCCTGGCTGACGCACCCCGGCAACGCCGGCACACTTGCCACATATCCACCGTCCGCCTCCTGCTCCAAAACCACTGTATATCGCATGTAAACTCCTCTCCTCGATCTTACCCAACATTTGCGAATTCTGCTCGGCGAATCTTGAACATCCTACGCATACGAACTCCCCTCCCCACGCCCCCCTCGCGCC
>JBGPEF010000150.1:0-10598 GCA_041482675.1 Tepidisphaeraceae bacterium
CAGAAGTTGTTTGCCGATCTCAACCACTTCGATCAGCTTGGTCGGGTTTGAATCCAGGTCCACCATGTTTCCGGCTTCTTTGGCGGCCTGAGTGCCGGTGTTCATCGCCACGCCCACGTCAGCCTGCGCCAGTGCCGGCGCATCGTTCGTGCCATCGCCGGTCATGGCGACGAGATGCCCCTCTCCCTGCTCTTTGCGGATCAGCGCCAGCTTGTCTTCGGGTTTGGCTTGTGCGAGGAAGTCGTCTACGCCGGCTTCCTTGGCGATGGCGGCGGCGGTGAGCGGGTTGTCGCCGGTGATCATCACCGTCTTGATGCCCATCGCGCGGAATCGCTTGAAGCGATCTGGAAGGCCGTTCTTCACGATGTCTTTCAGGTGAATGACGCCCATGATCTTTGATTTTTCCGCCACGACCAGCGGCGTCCCTCCAGCGCGCGCCACGCGGTCTACGGCAGCGCTCAATTCCGGCGAGATGGAGTCGGTTGCCCAGGCACGAACGGCGTCCGCCGCACCTTTGCGAAGCTGAAGGCCATCCATGTTCACGCCGCTCATGCGAGTTTGTGCAGAAAAAGGAACGAACTGGGCAACCGGATATTCGTGCAGTTCGCGCTCGCGCAATCCATATTGCTTTGCCAGCACCACGATGCTTCGGCCCTCGGGAGTCTCATCGGCCAGAGAAGAGAGCTGCGCCGCATCCGCCAACTGCTGCATGGTCACGCCCGGCGCTGGAATGAATTCCGAAGCCTGCCGATTACCGAGTGTGATCGTGCCGGTCTTATCCAACAGCAGCACATCCACATCCCCGGCCGCCTCCACCGCCCGGCCGCTCATCGCCAGGACGTTCTTCTGCACGAGCCGGTCGATGCCGGCGATGCCGATGGCGCTGAGCAGGCCACCGATGGTGGTGGGAATGAGACAGACCAGCAGTGCGGCCAGCACCGTGATTGAGATGGAAACCCCGGAGTAAGTGGCCAGCAGCTTGAGCGTGACGATCACGACCATGAAGATGATCGTCAGCGCAGCCAGCAGGATGTTCAGTGCGATTTCGTTCGGCGTCTTCTGCCGCTTCGCGCCTTCGATCAGGCCGATCATGCGGTCCATGAAGCTCTCGCCGGGATTAGCGGTCACTCGCACTTTGATCTGATCGGAGAGGACGGTGGTTCCGCCCGTCACGGCAGAGCGGTCGCCGCCGGCCTCGCGGATCACGGGAGCAGATTCGCCGGTGATGGCCGATTCGTTGACTGTGGCCGCGCCTTCGATGATCTCCCCATCGGCGGGAATGATCTCGCCGGCGCAGACGATAAACAGGTCGCCCTTGCGCAGGTCCTCCGCTCCGACCTTCTCAATCGAACCGTCGGGGCGAAGCCGGTTGGCAATTGTCTTGGTGCGCGCCTTCCGCAGCGTATCGGCCTGCGCTTTACCCCGCCCCTCGGCCATCGCCTCGGCAAAATTGGCGAACAGCACCGTGAACCACAGCCACAGCGCGATTTGCAGCACGAATCCTACCGGCTCGCCGTGCGCTTTGGCGAAGAACAACTCGACCGTCGTCACCGCCGCCCCAACTTCCGTCACGAACATGACGGGGTTCTTAAGCATCGTCATCGGATTGAGCTTCTTGAAGCTCGCCGCCAGAGCGGGGATGACGATCTCTTTATCGAACAATGACTGCTGCTTACTGGCCATAAACTCCTCTAAAAAAGCTGCATGGACTTGTTCATCAGGAAATGCTCGACAATCGGGCCAAGACTGAGGGCGGGCAGGAAGGTGAGCGCGCCGACAATCAGGACCGTGCCCAGCAGCAGCACGACGAAAGTGATGCCGGAGACGGGGAAGCTGCCGGCGCTGACGGGGATGAGCTTCTTGCGAGCGAGGCTGCCGGCGAGCGCGAGGATGGGAACGATCATAATGAAGCGGCCCAGCAACATCGCCAAGCCGAGCGTCGTGTTCCACCACGGTGCGTTGGTCGTCAAACTAGCGAAGGCGCTGCCGTTGTTGCCCGTGCCGGAGCTATAGGCGTACAGCATCTCGCTCAGGCCGTGCGGGCCGCCGTTATTGAGGCCAGCGACGCCCCACTCGCTCACACTCGCCCAGGCTGTGAAGCAGAGGATACTGAAGATCAGGATGAGGATTGCCAGCGACGACACCTTCACGTCGTAGGCTTCAATCTTCTTGCCGAGATATTCTGGAGTGCGGCCGACCATCAGGCCGGCCACGAAGATTGCCACGACGACAAATACGAGCATCCCATACAGCCCCGCGCCGACGCCGCCGAAGACCACTTCTCCCAACTGGATGTTGAGAAGCGGGACCATGCCGCCCAGTGGCGTATACGAATCGTGCATCGAGTTGACAGCGCCACAGGAGGCATCGGTCGTGATCGTGGCGAAGAAGGCGGAGTTGAAGATGCCGAAGCGCACTTCTTTGCCTTCCATGTTGCCATCGACGACCGCTACTCCGGCCGCCGCCATGCGCGGGTTGCCTTTCGCTTCCGCCCACCACGAAACCATGACCCCGGCCACGAACAAGATCGCCATGGTTGCCCATACCGCCCAACCGTGGCCCTGATGTTTGACGGTCCTACCCAGGTAATAGGTGAGCGCGCTGGGAATGGCGAAGATGGAAAGAATCTGGATGAAATTGGACAGTGGATTGGGATTCTCGAACGGGTGCGCGGCATTGGCATTGAAAAAACCGCCGCCGTTGGTTCCGAGCATCTTGATTGCGATCTGTGAGGCGACCGGGCCTTGGGCGATGGTCTGAGTCGCGCCTTCAATGGTGGTCGCAGTGGTGTAGGACTTGAAATTCTGGATCATCCCCTGCGATACGAGGAACAGCGCGAAGACGATGCAGCAGGGGAGCAACAGATAGAGATTCAATCGCACTAAGTCGGTCCAGAAGTTCCCAATCGTCGCCGCCTTATCACGGGCGATGCCGCGTACGACCGCCGCCGCGATGGCGATGCCCACTGCCGCCGACATAAAGTTGTGGAACGTCAGCCCCACCATCTGCGCGAAATATCCGAGCGTCGATTCACCACCATAGCTCTGCCAGTTGGTGTTGGTGGTAAAGCTGGCGGCCGTGTTGAAGGCCAGATGCTCGCTCATGGCGGGAAAATGTTGCGGATTGAGCGGCAGGTAATACTGCAACCGCAGGATCGCGTAGGTGAAGAGCATGGTGACAAAGCTGAATATCAGGATCGCCAGGGCGTACTGCTTCCAATCCTGTTCCTTGAGTGGGTCGATCCTGAAAATCCAATACATGAATCGCTCGATTGGCTTGAAGGGGCGGTCCAGCCAGGTCCGTCCTGCCGGATCGAGAACGCGCACGAGGTAAATTCCCAGCGGCTTGGTTATCGCGGCCAGGATGGCGACATACAGAAGCAGTTGTATCCAACCCAGCACGTTCATCTTGATTCCATTTTTCTTAACCACCACCGCCGCACCGCGACGACAGACCAGATTGCCTCGACCATGCCAAACGGCCACGCGCCCTGAAGGAATCCATAAGCCGAGGCCATAAGGCACGCTGCGGCGAACGCCAGCACATAGTTTGGCGACCGGGCCTCAACCGCGTAGAACAGCAGCATCGCTGTCACTGCTACAAGCCCGAACGCTGTCAATCCGCTCATGCCCGCCGCCCTATGTCAGAACTTCTCCGGTCGAATCAATGCGACGAACAGATAGGCGATCAGCCCGATGGCAATGATGCCGACAATGACGTTTTCCATGCTCAGAGCCTCCCGCAGGCATAGACGTAGGCCGCGCATGCGGCGAAGAACAGCACAGTCACACCGATGAAAATCAAATCAGTCATGTCTCAGTCCCTCGACAGCTTGCTCAATGCCGTCTCATCGCCCAGCGAGATCGGCAGAGCCGTTTTGCCAAACGTCTCCAGTTCGTAGATCCTGCGCATGTTGTTCTGCGCTGGCTCGTAGCTCCCGTCTGTTCGGATCGCCAGACCATAGAACTTCTTGGCGCGTTTCCACCGCCGCTTGGCTTCGTTGAACACGCCGACGAGATTCAGATACGCGGCATCCTCATTTCCCAGGTCGCTGGCTTTCATCAACAATTCTTCCGCGCCTTTGGAATCGCCCATCCGCAGCGCCTTTCGTACTCCGTCCAGCACCACCTCATAACCGCCCCGCAGTTGATCATCATCGACGTGGGCTTCCGGCAGCGGCTCGGCCAACACTCGCGCCACCGCCGAGCGCAGCTTGTCCGGCGTCACCGGCTTTTCCAGAAAATCAATCGCCTCCATTCGAACCGCTCGCACCGCCGCCGGAATTGACCCATACGCCGTCAGCACCAGCACGCGCGGCTTCTGCGTCGGCGGCATCGTCTTGATCTGCTCCAGCACGCCCATGCCGTCCAGCACCGGCATGTTCAGGTCGAGGATCATCAGGTCGTATTTCCGCCCGGCGAGCGCCGACAGCGCTTCCTGCCCATTTTTCGCCTCGGCGATCTGGTATCCCTCCGACTCCAGCGCAGTCCGGCACATCAGCCGGATGTTGCTTTCGTCATCGACGATGAGAATCGTGGCGTCGCTCATTTTCGCGCCACCTCCGAAGCGACTCTCGGCGCAATCGGCAACGTGAAACTGAACGCCGAGCCAGCGCCGAGCTTGCTCTGGACGGAGATTTCGCCGCCGTGGGCCTCGACGATCTCCTTGGCGATGGCCAGGCCCAGGCCCGCGCCGCTGTGGCCGCTCTGGCCGGGCGCGCGATAGAAGCGCTCGAAAATGCGCGGCAAATACTCTTCGGCGATCCCCACCCCCGTGTCGCCCACGATAAATCGCACCGCGCCATCGTCCGGCTTGGCCCCAATCCAGACACGGCCGCCGCTGGGCGTGTACTTCACCGCATTGCTCAATAGGTTAGAGAAGACATGGGCGAGCCGGCTGGCGTCGGCCAAAACCTGCGGAAGATCGGCCGGGACATCAGTCGTCAGCGTCACGCCCTTCTCTCTGTAGGCCGACGCCGCGACTTCCACCGCATTTGTGACGATCTGCTCCACGCTCGTCGGCCTCAGCTCCATCAGCGCCTTGCCCGACTCGATCCGGCTCATGTCCAGCAGGTTCTCAATGATCTGGTGCAGTCGATTGCCATCCTCATGGATCGCCAGGAGCAATTCCGTTTGCTTCGGCGTCAGCGACCCCACCCGCTCTTCCAGCAGCAGGTGTGTTCCCATGCGAATGCTCGTCAGCGGTGTCTTCAGTTCATGCGACACGACCGACAGCAGCCCACTTTTCATCTCATCGAGCCGGCGCAGGTTGGTCACATCGGCCAGGATAAGCGTCACTCCGAGCAACTGTTTATCGCTGTCGAGGATCGGAACCGCGTGAGGCAGGAAAAATCTCTCCTGCCCATTGAAGACTTGAATTGCCGAGTCATATCCCTTCGCTTCGATCTGCCGGCCCTCTGCAACCGCCCGCTGATACAGCTCGCTCAATCCCTTCACATCCACCTTGGCCATCTGTGTCTCAGGATGGAGGCGGAAGAGCCGTTGTGCTGCATCGTTGGCCAGTTCCACCATGCCTTCGGGACTGACGATGGCCACGGCATCGGGCAGGCTGTTGAGGGCGAGTTGAGTGGTCTGCTGCGTTCGCGCAATCTTGGCGCGATCCGACCGGCGGAATTCCCGCAGCCGCGCGGCCATCGAATTGAATGCCTCGGCAAGCTGCCGCAGTTCATCACGAGACCGCACCTGCACTACCAGATCGAGATTGCCCCTCTCAATTTCACGCGCCGATTTGGTGAGTGTGCGCAGCGGCTGAAGGATCGACCGCCCCAGGAAGGCGATAAAGATCACCGCCAGGACAATTCCAATGATCACGAGGATGTACATCGCCCGCCGCGCGGCCGCCGCCGTGGTCTTCACCTGCCCGTTCTCATTCACCATGTTGTCCAGATTCATCTGGACGATCCGCTGCGCATAATCCTGCACCGCCCGCGCCTTTTCCTGAAGAACAGTTCGATGCAGTCGCTCGCGCTCGGCGAGGGAGATGGCGGGATCAAATAACTTCTTGTGTTCCGTGGTGTATTGCTTCCACGACGCGGCCAGTGCTTCGGCGGTTTCACGCTCATTTGGTAGCGTGATGTTGTGGAACTCGTCGTTCAGATTGGATTCAAACTGGCGAGTGGATCGCTCTGCCAGATTCGTGGCCGTCGCCATGTCCCCCGCTAGGACGGCATCGGCCGCGTTTTCCACGCCGCTCACCGCATCCTTCATCGCCTCGCCGTACTGAACACTGCGGTAGTTCTCACGCAGGAAGGTGTCCATTGCGTTGCTGTAGCGCGTGAGCATGACGACGCTCATGCCGCCGACCACCAGAAGGATCAGCAGCAGTCCGCCGAAGCCGAAGATGAGTTTCTGCCGCAGCCCGAACATGGTGCTCTCTTAATGCAGGGCATGTGCCAGAACGAGCGCAGGACGGAACCAGCGCTGGCAACACCGTTTGTGAATTAGGCGTGGTAGCCGGTCAGCTGATGTTCGTGCAGAGTGCAATACGAGCGTGGAATTGGCCGTGCATTTTGCACGATGCCCGGCGGCTCAAATGCCGTATTTTTTGCGTTTTCGGTAAAGCGTCGCCGAGTCAATCCCCAGCACTTCCGCGGCCTCGTCAAGAGACTTCGTAGCCGCGAGAACGCGGCGGATGTGCGCCTCTTCGAGTTGATCCAGCGAAATTAGATCACCGACCGCCGCGCTGTGCGGTTGAGCAGTGAAGTTGGCCGGCAGATGCTCGACGCCGATTCGTTCCCCTTGGCCGAGAATCACCGCGCGCTCGATCACGTTGCGAAGTTCGCGCACATTGCCCGGCCAGCTATAGCCCCGAAGCGCTGCCACTGCCTCTTCCGTGAATCCGGCGATCTTTCGCTGCTTGTTGAAAAACGCCAGCAACCGCTCCGCGATTGGAACGATGTCATCCGGCCTCTCCCGCAGCGCTGGAACTTCGATCTGCACGACGTTCAGGCGGTAGTAAAGGTCTTCCCGAAATCGGCCATCGCGTACCGCCTCGTCCAGGTCCGCATTCGTCGCCGAAATTACGCGAACATCCGCTCGCCTCGTGACCGAATCGCCGACTCGCTCATACTGATGATCCTGCACAAACCGCAGCAGCTTCGGCTGAAGCTCCAGCGGCAGGTCGCCGATCTCGTCGAGGAACAGCGTTCCACCTTCCGACGCAGCGATTCTGCCGGGGTTGTCACGCATCGCGCCCGTGAAAGCACCTTTGACATGGCCAAACATCTCACTTTCCAGAAGCTGAGGCGAGAGAGTCGGACACGACACCACCGCAAATGGCTTGGCCGCTCTGTTGCTCCATGAATGGATCGCCCGCGCCAAAACGCCCTTCCCCGTGCCGCTCTCGCCGCGAATGATCAGCGTCGCATCGCTGCTCGCCACCTGCCGAGCCAGATTGATCGCCCTCTCCATCGCAGGGCTGGAACTGGTCAGCGACACCTCCGGCCCCGATTGCCCCAGCGCATCTTCCAGGCCGGATACCTTCTGCTCCAGCGCCCGAATCCGCGCCACCCGCTCCGTCACGACCGCGACCTGCGCCGGTGTGAATGGCTTTGGAAGATAATCCGACGCCCCCCGCTTCATCGCCTCGACAGCACTTTCAATCGTCGCATAGGCCGTGATCACGACCACCTTCATCCACGGACTCGCCGCCAGCAGGGCGGGAATCAAATCCATCCCATCTTCCGTCCCCAGCCGCAGGTCCACGAAGGCCAAATCAAATGATCGATGATTCGCTTCGGCCAGCGCATCGCGGGTGTTGCCGACAGCGATGACCTTGTGCCCTTCGGACTCCAAGCCGAGCGACAAGACCCGCCGGATATTCGGCTCGTCATCAATCACCAGAATCCTGACGGAATGCTGATTCATTTCCAACGGTGAACCCGGCATCCCAACAATTGTCGCCCCCGCTTGCCAACTCAGTCAACGACCGTGGTGAGGAGAGCGTTCCGAGTCCCAAGGGGGTCTGAACACACCTCAGATTCGCCTGAAAATCACCAGTTTCGGCAACAGGCGGCGCAGAATCCGGCGCACTCAAGCCACAAATCCCTGGCAGAGCCTCCGCAGACGATCCCAAGTTACAAGTCGTCATCCATATCTGGCCGAACCTTCCGCCGGCCCTTAAGGCGGACATTATGGCAATGATAAAGGCCGCCAGTGGATATGCCGGGGGCAGCTGGGAGGAGTGCTGAGGCATTACTACCGACGAGCTGCGTGACGCTCCTCGGATGATCTGGCACGTTCGTGCCGGAGGCATCCCTTACTTGACGGTGATAAGCCGTGGGTCGAACGACTGCTCAATCCCCACGAGCGATTGGAAGACGCCGCCAGTGCCGAGCTTAAGCGCGGCTTTGCGGCTCGCAGTCTGCTCCTGAGGCGAAAGGCCGTGCCCTTGGATGACTAGCCACAACCGCTCGTGGGCAATGGTGCCGCCGCCGTTCTTCGGCGGCACCGTATCGAGGTAGTTGACCGCCCGTGGCGCGAAACTCCCTGGATGCCCGTGGGCCGCATCGCGCTTCAGCTCCTGCTGGAGGGCGAGGACGCCGACGGGGCCGTCGTAGCCCGTGCACATCGCAGCCAATTGCTTGGTGAACACCTTCGGGCAAGTCGCGTTGGCGCAGGGGACGCCGCCGGAGAGCCCGGTGCTCTTGCCGCCGGGTGCCAGCTTCGCTGGCAGGTCGATATCTTCGCACTCGGTCGCCCACACGGGGACCACCATCTTCCCAGGCGCGAGCTTGCGAACGTCCGCACTGAAGTTCGCGGCGATATCGTCCGCCTCGAACTTCGTCGCGGTGGATGGTACGTGGTAGTCCGTCGCCCACCGGCACTGCAGATTGCCGCAGCCGCACGAGGCCGGACCGCCTTGCAGATCGTTGAGCAGCACGCCCATGTACGGGGATGCCGCCTTCTTCGTCAGCAGTTCCTTCACGCGGTCGAGATGAGCGTCGTACGCCTCGCGGTAGGTGATCGGCACCCACGGAAAAGCCTTGGCCACCTCGCCTTTCTCCGGGAGCCGCATATCGGGGAAGCGCCTCTGCCAGTCGTTGTGCATCCCGAGGGACGCCACCCACTTTGGATGGTCCGTGGCCATCGCGGGGTTGCGGGCGACCTCTATCCAGTAATACAGGTCTACCGAGTTGCCCGCCGCAGCCTTGGCCGCCGCCGCGTACGCTTCGGCCGGATGACCGTCGTCAAGGATGACACAGATGGCGTTGAACCCTTTACTCTTCCAATCGGCAACCTGCTCGGGCGTGACCATGGCCGGTTCGACGATGACACCGGAAACGGGTGCCTTCTTCGATGGTGGTGATCGTCCCTCCAGCTTCGTGTTCTTCTTAGATAGACGTCCGTCTTGGGGTATTCGGCAGCCCACGCGAACCATTTGCATTGAACTGAGTCCAGCCAGCGGAGGGTCTTGCCCTTCAGCGGCCCGTCGACAGCCCGTCCCTCCACGCCCCAGTGCGACCTGGTCTGATGGTCCACGAACGGCGCATCGGGCCGGTGGTCGTCCACCGAGAGCTTCACGGGTTGCGGCGGCTCAGTGCCCTCAACTTGCGGGACGTAAATCGCGGCGGCGTGCGTTGGCAGATGCCACAGCACGACCACGTCTTGTCCGTGGACTCGGTCGGAGAGGATACGGGTTTTGTCCGTAGCAGAGAGTGGGTAGGCTCTCGCGCTGCCCTCCAACCAGAGGCCCGCGACCACGGTTTCGGCCGGGAGGCGAGAGTCGGGTTTACTGCGGGTGCGGACCGATTGCGGGGTCTCTGTCTTGGGCAGGTCCACCGGTTGGTATTTGTCGAACATGTTGTAAGCGACCGTCTGGGGGTAGGTCTTCGCCCAGTAACCCCAGTCGCTCTGGATGGTGGCCAACGGCTTCAGACGCTCGCCCTTGTGAGGTCCATCAAAGGCGACGCCTGAGAGGGCGGAGAAGAGCGTGCCATCTTTGTGCTTGATGACCATGACGCCGTTCCGCCAACCGTAGAAGCCGAAGTCGAAGGAAGGATCGTAACCTCGCAGGAAGCCGGCGTCGGAGTCGTACACCCAAACGCCGTAGCTGTCGCTGATGACGCGGTAAGGGGCGAGGAAGAATCGCAGCGGGACGGCACCGCCATCGTACTTGCCCCTCGTCCACGCCAGCACGCGGTCGTCATCGCGCAGGTCTTTGGCCCGCCGCTTGGCCTCGTCGATGCAGTGCGAGCATTGCGGGTTCACAAGTGTCTTGAAGAAGTCCGGCGCGACGACGAGACGCGGCTCGGCGGTAGACTTCGGCACCGGTGCATCGGCCGCATGGAGTAGCGGGATGCTCAGGATGCCAACGACCAGAGACACGATGATCTTCTGCAGCATGGGTTTCCTCTCATTGTCCCACAGGTGGATCACCTCTGAGTCGTCTCCGCAACCATGTCTGGGCTCGACTCTTTAAGTCGAATCGCAACGCCAGCTAGTGCTCCATCGCACCTAAAGTTTCGGGTATAGGCGGCGAAGCCTGATCCGGGCGTCGGCGGTTGTGAACTGCCAATCGATCTTCCTCGTCGCTGCGTTGCGCGTCCGCTCCCACGCGCCCGTCTTTTCGATCAGCTC
>JBGPEF010000151.1:0-10595 GCA_041482675.1 Tepidisphaeraceae bacterium
ACAGCGGCAAGCCCGGTACCATTGTCCAATACCACTGGGTCGAGCGCGACCCCTGTCCCGACTGCAAGGACGCGGTGGCGAACTTCTTCTCCACCGGCAAGCTTCAACATGCATGCAAGGCTTGCGGCGGTAACCTGGCGGCCTGCGAAGGCCACTAGGCAGTGCCTTGGCTCAAAGGCGGCATCCCGGCAGCGAGCGGGCAGATGGGGCCGCGTGGGGCGAGTCGGAAGACGAGCCGAAGCCCGGCTTGCGCGATGCCAAGGTTCTCATATGCGGCTTAGAGGCCGCGATTGTTCAACAGCTAGCCTGCATGGCGTCGGCCGTCACCGCGGTTCTGCGGCCGCCGGCTTTGTGGCCGCGTTCGCATGCTGGGGTTGGGTGGGAGGAGTTTTGGTGCTGCCCAAAGATCCGGCTGAAAACGTCTGCGATCGTCCCGCGAAGAGTGATGGTTTTGCGCAGCAATCAAGGGCTGGTGCGCCTGAGACACGGCTCTCGCCTGTGCTCTGACAGCCGGCGAGTAAAGACAAAAGAGCTATAGCGAATGCAGTTTTCTTCGTCACGAAAAGACTCCTTGAAAATCAAAATCGATGCTGAATTGGCACGACTTCGCGAGACTCGGACGCGGCAGGTTCAAATCATGATAGCAGAGCCGAAAAGAATGAGCTAGTGTCCCTGCCCGCTGCAAATCTGCATGGCGTTGCCGCAGGTCCTGGAGGCGTGCTGGAAAATGCCCGCGGTCAAGAAGCTCCAGCGTCCTTTCAATGTGGGCAGAGATGGCTCCCGTCTTGCGGCGAGCAGGGAGTTGTGGAGGGGGTGGCTGTATCGGCGCAGCACCTCGGCAACATGGCATTACCTGTTGATGACAGCATTGCTGTTAGGAGTCTTGGTATATCAGAGCAATCTCGGCGGCTCGATGAGCTATGGTAGTGTTGACCAGCCTTCCCCTGAACATCATCGCGCCGCGCCTTCATCGACGTCAGCGCCCGGTGAATGATGATCACTGTGATGGGACTTACGGTTCTTTGAATGATTTAAATCATGGGCAGCCCCGCCGCCTTCCACGCCGTCATTCCGCCCAGCACATTGGCAACGTTCTCGCACCCATTGCTTTTGAGAAACGAGGCCGCGATCGACCCCCGGTAACCCGTCCCGCACACGACAGCGATCGGCCGGTCCCTGGGCACCTCGCCGAAGCGGTCCTTCAGCACTCCGCCGTGGATGTGCAGCGCCCCTTGGATGTGCCCGCCGTTCCACTCACCCTCGGTGCGCACATCGAGCACGAACGGACGCCCCGTTGCGTTCTTCCTCAGCCGCGCCTCCAGTTCCTGCACCGAAATCGTTTCCAGCCGGGAGATCGCAAAGCCGCCATTTTCCCACGCATCCATCCCATCCTCCATATACCCCTCAACCCGGTCGAGCCCGACGCGGATCAGATGCGTGAGCACTTCCGGCATGTCCGACGCGGCCCCCGGCACGATCACCAGGTGCTTGTCATACGGCAACACCCACCCCGCCCAGGATGGCAGGTTCTGGCCCAGCGGAATGTTGATCGAGCCGGGCACATGGGCGGCCGCGAACGCCTCCTTGGGCCGAATGTCCAGCACCATGCACTCCGGGCACAGCCGCTGGTGGATTTCCTTGGCGCTGAATCGCTTCTGCCCCGGAAGATCCTGGCCGAGAATCGCCGGGCCTTGCGAATTGACCTGCTTCATCCGCCGGAAGTACGGTGGGGCCAGCGGCATGTCCTTCAGCAGCGCATCGGTCCAGGGCGCCTCGTCGGCCTTCTGCATCGAGCGGTTGAATCGGCGCTCAAATCCCAGTGTGGAGGACCGTCGCGAGCCGATGGCCTTGCCACAGAGCGAGCCGGCCCCGTGGCCGGGGAAGATTTCCGTGAAGTCGGCCAGTGGCGGCAGCTTGTCAAAAACGCTGTGGTAGAGGCGGTGGGCGAGCTCTTTGCGCTGCTCGGGCCCGAGCAGGTCGGGCCGGCCCACATCGCCGACGAACAGGAAGTCGCCCGTGAACAAGAGCCACGGCACCTCCCTGCTGCGGGTATCGTCGTACAACGCCCACGTCACGTGCTCCGGCGTGTGGCCGGGGGTGTGCATCGCGCTGAGGCGGATGGCGCCGAGCGTCACCTCATCGCCGTCCTTGACAACGACATCGGCATAAGGCGGGGTCCAGTCCTTGCCTCCCATCCCCGAGACGACGACCTTGGGCTCTCCGCCGAGTCGGGCCTTGAGCTCGGCCGATCCGCTGACATAGTCGGCATGGACGTGGGTTTCGAGAATGTGGGTGATATGCAATCCCTCGGCCCTGGCCATGTGGATGTATTCCTCGACGTCGCGCGTCGGGTCGATCACGGCAACCTGCCTGGCCTTCTCATCGCCGACCATGTAGGAGGCGATGGCCAGGCCCGGAACGAATCGTTGGTGGAAGAACATGAGTGTCCTTGTTTGGGTTAGATGACGTTCTTGACGATGACGAAAGCCGCGACGGCGACGATGACGATGGCGAAGACCTTCTGAAGCCGCAGCGGCGAGAGCCTTCGGGCGACGATGGTGCCCAGTCCCAGGCCGATGATACCGCCGATGACGAAGGGAATGGCGATCCGGGTTTGCAGCGGCTGGTGCGCGAGCAGGTAGGAGAGCAGGCCGGAAGCACTGACGAGTGCGATAACCATCAGTGACGTTGCCACAGCGCGGTGGATGCCCATCCCGCTGAAAAGCACCAGCGCGGGCACGATGATAAACCCACCGCCGACGCCGTAGAGCCCCGACAGGACTCCGGTCAGGACGCCCGCAAGCGACATGACCAAGGCACATCGCGAAGTCATGAAGAGCCGGCCAGTCGGATCACGCCGGCATGCCCGGCGAGGGGATGATGTGGGCAGCTGGCCCGTGATTGAGCGAACCACGGCCGCCTCCTCGGGCCGTTTGCTGGCCTTGCGCCACATGCGGATCGCCACCCAGAGCATGAGGGCTGAGAAAGAAAGGAGCAGCAGGGCTTCGGGGAGCCTGCGGCCGATCCACGAGCCCGCGGGCGCTCCCAGCATCCCGGCGACGGCAAACATCAGACCCGTGGCAATCTCGACCTCGCCGCGCCAAAGCCGCTGGATTGCGCCGACCAGGGCGGTCGTGCCCACGGCGGCGAGCGAGATACCCACCGCCTGGCGCGGGGCGACCGCCTGCCCGTAAACCAGCAGCGGAACAGCCAGGATCGACCCGCCGCCGCCGGTCAGACCCAGGGAGAATCCCACCGCCGCGCCGAAGATGATGGCTACGACGAGCATGTCCCATCGCCGCCGCCCCCGCGGTTCCATGGCATCCTGGCCAGCAACATGCCCATGCCGCACCAATCGGTAATCCCCGCAAAGGCCAGCCCCGCCCCGACGAAGGCCGAGAGGCCCAGGAACGCCGGGTGGACCAGCCAGCCCAGGAGTATGCCGAGCAGCACCAGCAGTCCAGCTGCGATGCGGACCTGGCGTTCGAGCGAAATCACCTTCCTCGTGCCCCGCACCACAGGCAGACCGGCCTGCTCCCAGGCGGCCGTGCCGCCCTCGACGCTCACGACGTTCTCAAACCCCGCGGCCTGAAACTTCTCACACGCCTTTGCAGCGCGGCCGCCGGTCTTGCAGATGATAAAGAGCGGCTCGCCATTGGGGCCTTCGCGGGAGCTGATCAGCGTTGTCGGATCGAGCTGGTCCAGCGGCACCGATCTAGCGCCTTCGGCGTGCACCTCTGCATATTCCGCGGGAGTGCGAACATCGATGATCTGCGGTGCCTTTCCGCTTTGTCGGCGGCTGAAAACTTCCTGAGCGGAAATGGTCTGAACAGGCATTGGTCACCTCGCATTCCTAAATCGTTTGAGTTCCAAGTTACACAGCGTCGTCTGGAGCGTGCTCCGCACGGCCATACCGCTGATAATGTCGGTGGTTTAGCGGGGAGCGACAATGGGACAATGACCTATTTCCGTATGATCCGGACTCGCATCCGTATCGGGATTTCACCTAAGAGATCTGGCGGGCCGGGGCCGCCGAGACGGGCATGATCAGGCGAGAAATCAGAAACGAGGACATTCCTGCTCTGTCCTCGATCCTCCGCCTGGATCGCTTCAAAAGCATCACAACATGGGCGACTCTTCGCAGGACCATCTCCGCCGCCCCCCGTGTGAGTCTTGATGGCTAGGATGGGCGCGCCACCTTTACCCATGTCACCTGGCACTTGTCGCACTGGACAGCGTTGGATGCAATCTCGTGCGACGCCGGTTCTTGCGCGCCGCCCGATTGACAGCCGGCAACGAAGAAGCCCGTGCTGAGCGTCAGAGCGGCCAACGTCAGTTTTGAGAAGCGAAACATGCAACACTCCTTTCGATGAATTGAGACTGTCGATCAGCGACGTGCTTTGGCCGCCCAATCCAGCTCTCGATATTATGAACGGCGGAGAGGTTCGGTTGCGTTCAATCCGCAAACCAAGATTTCAGAACCGAAGGGAGCTTGCCAGTTCGGCGAGGCGATTGACGGGCAATTTGCCCATCAGGCAGACCCAGCGCCCGCCTCGCTCGGTCATGACCATGTTGATCCCTCCACGGGACTGGACGTAGTAGGTGACGCCGCCGATGCTCAGTGTCTCAGACGCCGGCAGTTTCACATCGGCGGCTTGCGCGACGGCCATCGTGATCGGTACGCCGTCTGTCTGAAATGCCACGCAGACTATTTTTTTCCGGCCCATCGTGTGGATGCAGCAGGACATCACATGATCCCTCGGCAGTTCCGGGACGGACGGCGCACCGGGCCACTTTGCCGCCAGCGCGACGTTGGCAGCGCCGATGGAATCAACTGGAGTGACATGGTTGCCGCCCGCCGCCAGCACCTCTTCATGGATGTGAGCCAATCGTTCCGCGGACGCCAGCACCGGTCCGCTCGACGAGTTGATAACCAGAGCTACGATCAACCCAAGAACCAAAAGGCTCGCCGCCGCCGCCCGCATCGGACTAAGCCACGTCAGCTTAAGACGACGAGGATGGGCTTTGGAGCGAGGAATCTGCGCCTCCACTGCCTTGAGGAGCCCAGAAGTATCAACCGGAGCCGTGCGCAGCTTCGCCAGCCGCCGGGACGTGGCTTCGTCCAATTGCTGTCGTTTCTTGTCGGATTCCGGTGTACTCATGTTCTTGCCTCGAAAGAAGCGATTTGTCCGGGTCACCGGGCCAGCCGCAACTCCTTGGCGACCGACAGCAACCCGTGCCGGAGCATCGCCCGCCCTCGAAATGCCCGTGACTTGACCGTCCCGACCGGCACGCCCAACACCTTGGCCGCATCTTCGTGGTCCATTTCCTCGACCTCAACCAGCAGCAACGTCCAGCGAATCTCCTTCGGGAGACTGCGCAGGGCCTGAATGACGTGGTGGTCAGAAAAGCTTTCAAGCAATTCGTCCGGGTTCTCCCAGCCCGGCTCGTCCTGATGCTCGGTCCAAATGGCGCGATTCGTTGACTCGGCCCCGAGTCGCTCAAGGCTGACATCCGCCGCTGACAATGCGGCAGCCCGGAAGTGATCGATCCGCGTATGCCGCAGAATGGTCATCAGCCATGCACTTATGTTAGTTCCATCCTCAAAGCGGCTGAGGCCCTTAAACGCTTTGATCATCGTCTCCTGCGCGATGTCATCCGCTTCCGCCGAATCCCGCACAAGGTAATGCGCCGCTCGAAGGATCATTTGGGCATACGGCCAGACACAGGAGTAAAAACGTTCGGTCGTATTCTCGTGTGGACGCAGATCCAGCCCATCATGCTTTTGATAACGAGTCTGACGGTCCGCGAAGTTCACTCTATGGCCAAAAATCTCACGTGGTTGCGGGCAATTCAGCCGCGTTTCCAGTTCGGTAGACATAGAGTACTCCATGGATGAAGACCAGGAGAGTCATGGTAGGCACAGCTGAGAGTGTTCCCATAGGTTCAAAATCCATTTCCGTGCTAGGTGAATGAATGACCGGCGTAGGATTTTCACCTACCCGTTACTCTGCGTGTTGAACCTGACGCGTCGTTACGACCGTTCCCTGATTGAATTTGAGAGTGATTCTTGCCTTCGCGGCTTCCGGGTTGAATTCCGCGAGTTTTCCGCGATTAAACATGGTCCCGCGGTAATGCTTTTTTTATTGAACCTCGCAGGGATCCGAGCCCGTTCAGCGTGGAACAGGAACTTCACAAGGAGCCTTATATGACAATTATCCATCAGATGCGCCCACTACGTTTGGTTTGCCTTGCTGCTGCGGCATTTTTGGCTCTCAGTTGGCTTAGTGCCAAGACGGTGCTGGCACAAGCCAAGACAAGCGATGCTGCGCCCCATCAACACCCTGATACGGCGAAGGATGGCGATAAATCCCAGGCTGACCAAATCCGCGAATTGCAGGCAAAAGTTTCAAAGCTCGAAGCTGCCCTGAAGCAGACGCATCCTGGCGCGGCGGCCAGTGATAGCGGCATGTCCGGCATGCCCATGGGCGGCACCCAAAAGCCGCAAATGGGTCCCATGGGCGGAGGAACGATGGGCGCCATGGGTAATCAGCAGGGAGCCAAAGGCGGCCAAATGGGGATGGGAATGATGGATATGGATATGAAGGGTGGGATGGCGGCCGGCGGTGGCGGCATGGGAATTATGGAGACCGAGACGGAGTCCATGGAGATGATGGGGATGATGGGGATGGGGAGCATGGGAGGATCGAATGCCAAAGGCAATGCAGGGATGGCCAAGATGCAGCGATTCTCCGCACTCCCCGGTTTTCCTGGGGCGTCACATATGTACCACATCGGCTCAACCGGCTTTTTCCTGGATCACCCGGAGCACATCACACCAAGTCCGAAGCAGCAGGCGAACCTCAATCGCCTCAAAGAGAAGGCGCTTATGGAGAAGTCTTCAGCTCAGCGGAACATCGACGAAGCTGAACAGGAACTGTGGGCACTGACCGGCGCCGATCAGCCCGATGCGGCCAAGATCGAAGCCAAAGTCCGCGAGATTGAGAAATTGAAAGCCGACCAGCGACTCGCCTTCATCCGCTCCGTAGGCGAGGCAGCCAAGATTCTCACGGATGAACAGCGCGAGGCCCTTTTACTCGGGTCGGGGAAAGCAGATGCGGCCGACCCACACGCAGGGCACAAGCCAGACACTTCACATGCGGACAAGCCACAGCCTTAGGAGATTCACAATGGCCAAAGAACCTAAAAACAGAGAGGCAGAAAAGATCACGACGCTCACCTGTCGCGCTCCAGATGCACACAGCGTCCAGGTTGCAGGAACGTTTAATGCGTGGAAGCCGTCATTGCTGGCAAAGAGTGCAGGCGGCAATTGGAGTATCGCGGTGCCATTGCCTCCCGGCCGACACGAATACAAATTCATTGTTGATGACAAGTGGTGTTGCGACCCGGATCGTGGGGATAGCAGCAAAGCGATTTGCCCACACTGCGTGCCAAATGCGTTCGGCACCATGAACCGAGTCATCGAGGTGAGGTAAGTATCGCCAGTCGATGGGGCAGCAGATTGCAATTTGTGCCGGCACGATGGCCCGATCTCCTGTCGTGCTCGCGAAGGATTTACCATGAAGAAGACATTGATAGGCATTGTCATCGGTTTAGCGCTCGCGGCGGGCGTGTACTTCATCCTGCGAGGGACCGGCGCAAGTGCTGGCCCCAACGGGGGGGATGTGGTGCCACTTCAGAATGGTGCTGTGAAGGCCGAATTGGTGGCCAACCAGGACACTGGTGAGTTGATGGTTCACACGTGGGACAAGGACCTGAAATCCCGCCGTCCAATCAAGAGCGAACCCCTCATCGTGGGCAGCGATCAGCAAAGCGTGGAACTGGCGCCCCACCCAATGTCGAGTGACCCGCCTGGCTTCTGTAGCCGGTTTTATGGCTATGCGGAGTGGGCGCGCGGCGGCCGGATTAATCGGGGTTGGATGCACCAGCGTGGTCAAGAGAGTGATCATCATGATTTTGCCTGGCAGGGATGCTGGAGCGCCGGCCGCTCTCACGGTCCGATGTGGACCGAAATGGGAGAACGTCGCCGCCATGGCTCAATGGGACCCGGGTCCGGACGCATGGGCGGCGAGTAGCCCTTAGCTTCGGGAACCCCACTTAAGCGATTGATCCGCAAGGAGCTCAATGTCAAAGCCAGCAACGATATCCACCGATCGAACCGGAGAACTCTGCCGCACGGAATTCCGTTGTCACGCCCCGTCTGCGACAAGTGTGTTCCTTGCCGCGTCCTTCAACAACTGGGACGCGCGGGCGACGGTTCTGTCGCGCGAAGGCGATGGGCACTGGTCAGTCGAGGTGGACCTGGCCCCCGGCTTCTACCACTACAAGTACGTTATCGACGGTCGCTGGTGCTGCGAGCCTACCTGCCCGTCGGGCTGCGGCGGCAACCTCCCCTGTGAGCGCTGTGTTCCAAACGCTTACGGCACGATGGACCGAGTCCGGGTTGTCGGCTAGTGGCCCAGAAGCCAAGGTTCCTAGAGGTCAAATGATGCAGGACGCCACGAAACAATCGCATAGACGGGTAATGAAGCTTCCGGCCAGGTTGATCCCGCGGGTATTTTTCGCTGGCGTGGCCTTGCCGTGTTTCGCGTTGCTCATGCTGACAATGGCAACGGGTTGCGCGGCCTACACCCCCGCGGAGCGGTTCCCCGACGTCCAGCAGTCGATCACGGAACGGCTCGGACGGCGCATCGTCTGGGATCGCGGAGGTGCGGCCGGGGAGGTGGTTCGTGGCGAAGTAGCGGCATTGCTGGCCCAACCGTTGACGGCGGATGCCGCCGTGCAGGTCGCGCTGCTGAACAACAGCGGCCTCCAGGCGACGTTCGAGGATCTGGGCGTGGCGCAGGCGGACCTCGTCCAAGCCGGACTGCTGCGCAATCCGGACCTCGCCGGCTTTTTGCGATTCCCGAACGGGCCACCGCGGGGCACGAATTGGAACATTGGCGTGGACTTCTGGCCGATGGACGCATTTCTTGTGCCCGTCCGCAAGAAGTTGGCCGGAGCAGCGCTCGACGCGGCGGAACTGCGGGTGACCGGGGTGGTGCTGCGGCTGGCGGCCGACACCCGTGCCGCGTATTACGCCCTCCAGGCGGAACAGCAGGTTCTTGAGGCGCGGCGGAGCTTGGCCGAACTCGCGCAGATCGCATCCGATTTCTCGCGGCGACAGTACCAGGCGGGCAACATCGACGACCTGAACCTTGCGCAGCGGCAGGCCACTTTTCAGCAGGCGTCGATCACTTTGTTTCGGGCTGAGAGCGCCGATCGCGTCGCCCGCGAGCGCCTCCTCCGACTGATGGGCCTCTCCGGCTCCCCATCGACGTGGAGCATCGCCCCCGAAGCGCTACCGTCCGCGGCAGGCGAGCCCGCCGAAGAGGAACTCGTCCGAATCGCCCTCGCATCCAGGTCGGATGTATCCGCCGCCGCCAAAGACGTGCAGCGGCTGGAATACGCACTCAGCCTGACCCGTAAGTGGTGGCTCCAATCCATCCGCGTCGGGGTCGAGACCGAAAGGGGCTCCGGCGGCGGTTACCAGACCGGCCCGCACGGCGCGTTCGAGATCCCCATCTTCGACCAAAGGCAGGCAGAGGTTGCGCGGCAGGAGGCGCTGATCCGGCAGGCCCGCCGCCGCCTTATCGATTCGGAGGAACAGGCTCGCGAGGAGGTCCGGACGGCGCTGCACCGCATGCGGACTGCCGGGCGTATTGACGAGTATTACCGCATGGAGGTTGTCCCCTTGCGCAAGCGCACGACCGGGATGCTGGAAAAACGGTATCAGGGCATGCTGCTGGGCGTGTTCGATTTGCTGACCGCCAAGACGGAAGAAGTGAATGCGGTCAGTGCCGCCGCCCTCGCACGCCAGGACTACTGGACCGCGCGCTCAGACTTGGAGCTGGCCCTGGGCCGCCGGTTACCGCCGCCCGGGCCTATCACGACGCGGCCAACGACCACTCCGGCCCCAGGCGAGAGGTCGGAGTCTCCGGCCACACGGCCGGTGCGATCAATGCCGGACATGCCCGGAATGCCAAAACCGGGCGCAAGGTGAGGATGCACATTCAAGGACAAAGCTCATGGAAACACGACGTCAGTTCGTCTTGTCAGCAGCGGCATTCGCGGCCTCGACGGGTCTGATCCGGGCAGCAGAGCCGCCACCGTCGGACGACGTGCCCGCCCGGCCACCGGCCCCGCGCCCAGCGCCCGGCGCCCTGAGGGACCTGCCCTACACACCTGTCGTCTTCCCCGGCACCAGCACGCTACCGTGGACCATGGAGGGGGGCGTGAAGGTCTTCCGCCTGGTTGCCGAGCCAGTGCGAACCCAGTTCGCGCCCAAGTTGGACGTGAACGCCTGGGGCTATAACCGCGAATCGCCGGGGCCGGCTATTGAGGCCGTCGAGGGCGACCGCGTACGCATGCTCGTCACCAACAAGCTGCCGTTGTCCACGACAATCCACTGGCACGGGCTTTTCCTTCCTAACGGCATGGACGGCATCGGGGGCCTCAACCAGCGCAAGATCGACCCGGGCGAGACGTTCAAGTACGAGTTCACGCTCGTCAACCACGGCACGTTCATGTACCAC
>JBGPEF010000152.1:0-10524 GCA_041482675.1 Tepidisphaeraceae bacterium
CCGCCAATACCCGTAATTCGCCCGGTGAATGATCAGGAAGTGGCGATCTGAGCGCGATAGTGTGGGTTTGACTCGCGGCATTGGGTTGATTTTAATCAGGCATCGGTTTGCCCGGGTCAGCCTGGTGTCCACGGGCCACGCCTATTATTTTAGAAATAGGAACCTGACGAACACCGGGTCCCGGCAGCGAAAGATTGGAGTTGTGCCATGCAACGCAGGATTCTCAGGGAAATCAGTCCAAAACCCAGAGAAGTGCTCCCGGCGGGGAGCGCAGCGCCAAATTTTGCGCTGCACTCGACACCGGATCAGAAAGTCTCTCTCCAGGACTTTCGCGGCCGGCCGGTGATTCTCGCGTTTTATCCGGCCGACTGGAGTCCGGTCTGCGGCGATCAGATGGCCCTTTACAACGAGATCCTGCCCGAGTTTCAGCGGTTCAATGCGGAGCTGCTGGGCATCTCGGTCGATGGGATCTGGTGTCATCTCGCCTTCGCGCACGATCGCAAACTTCGCTTCCCGCTGCTGGCCGACTTTGAGCCCAAGGGAGCGATTGCGTCGGCCTATGGCGCGTACCGGAGCGAGGAGGGAACGTCGGAGCGGGCGCTTTTTGTCATCGACGGCGGCGGCACGATCCGCTGGAGCTATCTCTCGCCCGTCGGCATCAATCCCGGCGCTGAAGGCATTCTCACCGCGCTTGAAGGACTTACTCAAAACGAACCAACGAAGAACACGCAAAAGGAGCATCGCCATGGCGACGCACGCGACAAACATGCGGCCCCACCTGACCCTGCCCGTCACTGAGCGAGATCACATCCAGGGACCGGCCACCGCGCCCGTGACGCTGGTGGAATATGGCGACTACCAGTGCCCCTATTGCCTCCAGGCCTATCCGATCATGATCGACATTCAGGAGCACATGGGGGATCGGATGCGATTGGTGTTTCGAAATTTTCCACTCAGCACGCTGCACCCCAACGCGCAGCACGCGGCTGAGGCGGCGGAAGCGGCCGGCGCACAGGGCAAATTCTGGGAGATGCACGACTATCTCTACGAGCATCAGAGTCATCTCGATGATGCAGCCCTGCTGAGGTACGCCGCGGAGATTGGGTTGGAGCTGAAGCGATTTGAGCGTGACCTGACCGAGCACAAATTTGCCGCCCGGGTGCGGGAGGATTTCCAGAGCGGAATCAGGAGCGGGGTGAACGGCACACCGACGTTCTTCATCAATGGCGTGCGACACGACGGATCGTGGGACCTGGAGACGCTGACGGCCGCAATCATCGCGGCGGCCGGCGAGCGATAAAAGCCCCTGTCCACTCGTTGCGCTCAATAGAGTGAACCGGCGCTTCCTTCACAGCCACAACGGAGAAGACTCATGAGCACGACCACAACCAAAGACGGCACGCAGATTTATTACAAGGACTGGGGCAAGGGGCAGCCGGTGGTTTTCAGCCACGGCTGGCCGCTGAGCGCGGATGCGTGGGAAGACCAGATGTTTTTCCTGGCGTCGCGTGGTTATCGAGCCATCGCGCATGACCGCCGGGGGCATGGCCGGTCGAGCCAGCCGTGGGATGGCAACGACATGAATACGTATGCCGATGATCTCGCGGAGCTTGTGGCGAAGCTCGACCTTAAGAACGCGGTCCACGTCGGACATTCGACGGGCGGTGGCGAAGTTGCCCGTTACATCGGCCGCCACGGCACCAAGCGCGTGGCCAAGGCGGTGTTGGTCAGCGCGATTCCGCCGCTGATGCTCAAGACGGCGGCCAACCCGCTGGGGACGCCGCTGGATGCATTCGACCAGCTCCGATCCAGCGTCCAAGCCGACCGCTCGCAATTCTTCAAGGACCTGAGCATGCCCTTTTACGGCTTCAACAGGCCGGGCGCGCGAGTTTCGCAAGGGGTGCGCGATTCGTTCTGGCTCCAGGGAATGATGTGCGGTTTTCCGGGCGCTTATGAGTGCATTAAGGTTTTCTCCGAGACCGATCTGACGGAGGACCTGAAGAAGTTTGATGTGCCCACGCTCATCCTTCACGGCGATGACGATCAGATCGTGCCAATCGCCGCTTCGGCCATGCTTTCATCGAAGCTGGTGAAGGGCGCTCAACTGAAGGTCTACAAGGGCGCGCCACATGGCATGCCTTCGACGCTCAAGGACCGGGTGAACGAGGACCTGCTGGCGTTCATCAAAGCTTAGCGGATCCGACGTGCGCCGTTTTTGAACAAGAGGTACGACAATGAGCCTGGGCCTGACCATCTTCACCATCGTTCACGTGATCATTAGTTTGATCGGGATATTCTCCGGCTTCGTTGTTCTGGCAGGCCTGCTCTCCGCTCGACGATTCGACGGTTGGACCGCGATTTTCCTCACCAGCACGGTCCTCACCAGCGTCACCGGGTTTTTCTTCCCCGTCCATCACTTCATGCCATCGCATGGAGTTGGAATTCTGTCGCTATTGTTGCTGCCAGTCGCCATCTACGCGCGCTATGGACGGAATCTCGCTGGGCACTGGCGCTGGGGCTATGTGGTTACGGCCATGCTGGCGCTCTATTTGAATGTGTTTGTGCTGGTCGTGCAGCTATTCCTGAAGGTGCCAGCGCTCAAAGCGATTGCCCCAACGCAATCCGAGCCGCCATTTAAGGTTGCGCAACTAACCATTCTACTGGCCTTCGTCGCCCTCACCATCGTCGCCACCAGGCGATTTCGCAACCTGACCGCTTCCGCGCCTATGCTTCGGCCGGCAGCAACCAGTGCCTGAGAAGGGATCGATTCAAATGCCAACAATACGACCCAATTTCGCACCGCTGATCGCAGTGGTGCTGTGGGGGCTTCTTTTCAACTTTGGCTGCAAACCGCCTGAGGCACGGCTCGCGCCGGAGCGGCCTTCTGTCGGCGTAGCCCACCCGGTTGTGAAGGAGATTGTCGATTGGGATGAGTACACCGGGCGATTGGCGGCGGTGGATTCCGTGGACGTTCGCGCCCGCGTCGGCGGCTACCTGGATGCAATCCAGTTCAAGGACGGACAGATCGTCAACAAAGGGGATGTTCTGTTTGTCATCGATCCCCGCCCTTTCAAAGCAACGCTCTCGGCGGCCCAGGGCGATGCTGATGCGCAGGCAAGCAGGCTTGAGCTGGCGAAGAATGATTTTGAGCGCGCGCGAAAACTGATTGAGTCGAAGGCGATCTCTCAGGAAGACTTTGATACGCGGGCGAAGGAGGCGGAGGCGGCGGCCGCGGCGCTGGCGGCGGCCAAAGCCAGGATTGAGCGTGCCCGCCTCGATGTGGAGTTCACCGAGGTCAAAGCGCCGATGGCCGGGCGAATCGGACGGCATCAGGTGAGCATCGGCAATCTCGTCAGCGGCGGGACGGACCAATCGACAGTCCTGACCAACATCGTCACCATCGATCCGATCTACTGCTATTTCGACGTCGATGAGCGCACCGTGCTGCGCGTCCGGCAGCTCATCCGCGAAGGAAAGGCAAAGTCGGCCCGCGAAAGCGAATGGCCGGTCTTTCTGGGATTAGGCAGGGAGGATGGTTTCCCGTTCCAGGGCACGATCAATTTTGTCGACAACCAGGTCAATCCGAAAACGGGGACATTGCGCGTGCGCGGCGTCTTTCCCAATCCGAAAGAGGCGCTTTCCCCCGGATTTTTCGGCCGCGTGCGCGTGCCCATTGGCTTTCCGCACCAGGGGCTGCTGGTCAGCGATCGAGCCATCGACAACGACCAGGGCCAGAAGGTGGTCTATGTCGTGAACGAGAAAAAAGAGGTTGTGTCGCGCTCCGTGCGGCTGGGACAGCTTCACGAAGGCCTGCGCGAGATCACCGATGGCCTCAAGCCCGATGAACACGTGATCGTCCGGGGCATCCAGCAGGTCCGTGCCGGCCTGATCGTTGAGCCAAAGCTGGGCGACATGCCAACCTCCGAGGTCCGCGATCCCTTCCCGACCACACGGGTCGTTAAGCTCTCCGCCCGCCCCTGACCATCGACTCCGCTCCGTTATGCATTGAAGGAGAAGTTTCATGCTGGCGCGTTTCTTCATCGATCGACCGGTCCTGGCGTGGGTGATCTCCATCGTGATCATCCTCCTGGGAGCGATCGCGGCGGGATTCCTGCCAGTCGCTGAATATCCCGAAATCACGCCGCCGACGGTGCGCGTGACGGCCGTCTATCCGGGAGCGAATGCTCAAGTGGTTGCTGATTCCGTCGCCTCGCCCATCGAGCAACAGGTCGTTGGTGTCGAAGGCATGCTCTACATGACCTCGCAGAGCAACAACGACGGCACCTACAGCCTTGACGTCACATTTGAGCTGGGCACCAACGTGAACAATGCCCAGGTGCTGGTGCAGAATCGCGTGGCCATCGCCGTGCCGACGCTCCCCGATGTGGTTAAGGCCATCGGCGTCACCACCAAGAAGCGCTCGCCGGACATCCTCCTGGCCATCAGCCTCTATTCCGAAACCAATCCTGAAACCGGCCAGTCCTATTTCGATGCCCTCTACCAGAGCAATTACGCCACGATCCATCTGAAAGACGCTGTCGCTCGCGTGGAAGGCGTCGGCGACGTGCTGCTCTTCGGCCAGCAGGACTACAGCATGCGCGTCTGGCTGGATCCCGACCGGCTCCAGTCGCGCAATCTGTCGGTTGGTGATGTGATTACGGCGCTGCGCGAACAGAACGTGCAGGTCGCCGCTGGACAGATCGGCCAGCCGCCGGTCCCCAGGGGACAGGATTTCCAATACACCATGAGCACTCTGGGCCGGCTGATCGAGCCCGAGCAGTTCGGGAATATCGTCGTCAAGACCGGCTCGGATGGCGAAGTGACTTATCTTCGGGACGTCAGCCGGACTGTCCTGGGCGCGCGGAATCAAGACACGCTCTCTCGCCTCGACGGCCGGCCCTCGGCGGGCCTCGGTGCGTTTCTGCTGCCCGGCGCCAACGCCCTGGACACGGCCGATGGCATCAGGGCAAAGATGCAGGAGCTGCAAGCGCGCTTCCCCAAGGGGATGCGTTACGCCTTCGTCTACGACACCACGCCGTTCGTTCGCGAGTCCGTCAGCGAAGTATTCAAGACATTGCGCGACGCGGTCATTCTGGTTGCAATCGTAATTCTGATCTTTTTACAGGACTGGAAAGCCCTGCTCCTGCCGGTGATTGACGTGGCGGTGTCGCTGATCGGCACCTTCGCCGTCATGAGCCTCATGGGCTTCACGCTCAACAACCTGACACTGTTTGGCCTGGTGCTGGCCATCGGTATCGTCGTGGATGATGCGATTGTTGTGCTGGAAAACATCGAGCGCTGGCTGGCCAAAGGTCTGCCCGTGCGCGAAGCGACGATCAAGGCCATGAACGAAATCACCGGGCCAATCTTTGCCATCACGCTGGTGCTCAGCTCGGTGCTGCTGCCCAGTGCCTTTCTTGGCGGAATCACCGGCCAGTTCTTCCGCCAATTCGCTCTGACGATTTCGGTGTCGATGATCATCTCGGCCATCAACGCCATGACCATGACGCCGGCTCGCGCCGCCTGGATCTTCGCCAGTCGCAAACCCGCCGCGAAGGCGGCCGGCCACGGCGAGGAGCACAAGGAAGCGCTGCCGTGGTGGAGCTTCGCTCTTCTTGGCGGGCTGTTGAGTGTGTGGCTGCTGGCCCCGAGTCTTGGTTTCCTCCTCGGCCTGCCACAGGACGAGGCCACCGCCAGCGGCTTGCGCGCCAACCTGCACGTTTGGATAATTTACGCCATACTTTTCATTCCCGGCGCACTCGCCGGAGGAGCATTGGGTTGGATCTTGATCGGCCCAGTCAACCGCGCCTTGGACTATCTCTTCCGCGGCTTCAACTGGATCTTCCAGCGCACAACTCAAACCTATGGCAAGACCGTCGGCTGGAGCCTCCGCCTCGCTGTGTTCGTGCTGTTGATCTACGTCGGCCTGATCGCGTTAACGGGCTTTGGCTTCAACCGCATTCCCAGGGGATTCGTCCCCGTCCAGGACAAGGGCTATCTGCTGGCGAATATCCAACTGCCCGACGCCGCCTCGTTTGAGCGCACTCTAGAGGTGACCGCCGTGGCCGAAAAAGTTGCCCTGGAAACGCCCGGCGTCGCCCACACCGTCTCCGTGCCGGGCCTCTCGTTCGTGCTGAACGCCAGCAGCTCGAATTACTGCTCGATGTTCATCATCCTCAAGCAATTCCACGAGCGGCGGGATGACTCGCTGAGCGGCGACGCAATCATCGCCAATCTTCGCGAACGTTTGCAGCGCGAGGTACCCGACGCCCGCGTGCTGGTGTTCGGCGCCCCGGCGGTCCGCGGCCTGGGCAACGCCGGCGGCTTTAAGCTCATGGTGGAAGCCACCACCGACGTCAGCCTCGACGCCCTTCAGGCCCGCGCTGACGCCCTGGCCGCCGAAGGCACTCGCCAGCCCGGCCTCGCCGGCCTGTTCAACGGTTTCCGCGCCAAGACCCCTCAACTCTTCGTGGATATCGATCGGACCAAAGTCAAAACCATGGGCGTGCCGCTCACGGCCGTTTTTGATGCGCTTCAAGCGTACCTGGGCAGCTATTACGTCAATGACTTCAACCGCTTCGGCCGCACGTGGCAGGTCAACGTCCAGGCCGATGCGCCATTCCGATTGGATGCGGAAACGGTCCGGCAGCTCAAGGTCCGCAACGCCGATGGCGATGTCGTCCCGCTGGGCGCGGTGGCCGAGGTGCGCGACTCGGCCGGACCGGTGCAGATCACGCGTTACAACATGTTCCCCTCAGCGCCGATCAACGGCGCTTCACTCCCTGGTGTCAGTTCCGGCGATGTCATAAAGACCATGGAGGCCCTCGCCGACAAGGAGCTGCCGCGCTCCATGGCCTATGAGTGGACCGAGCTGAGCTTCCTGCAAAACCAGGCCAATAAGGTCGATCGGTTTCGCGATCTGCGGCAGAACCCGTTCAGCGCATTCGTGCTGGGGGCGGTGCTGGTCTTTTTCGTCCTGGCCGGACTTTATGAGAATTGGTCGTTGCCGCTGGCGGTGGTTTTGGTCGTGCCAATGTGCTTGCTGAGCGCCTTGACGGGGATCGCCATCGCCGGCATGGACATCAACATTTTCGTGCAGGTCGGGTTCGTCGTGCTGGTCGGCCTGGCGTGCAAGAACGCAATCTTGATCGTGGAATTCGCACGCGACCGCGAATTGGACGGCGCATCACCATTCGAGGCGGCCGTGGAAGCGGCCAAGGTACGGTTGCGGCCAATCATCATGACCTCCTTCGCGTTCATCCTCGGCGTCTTCCCGCTGGTGATCGCCAGGGGCGCCGGCGCCGAGATGCGCCGGACGCTCGGCACCGCGGTTTTCTCGGGAATGATCGGCGTCACCATCTTCGGTCTGCTTCTCACTCCGGTCTTCTACGTCGCCGTCCGCTGGGTCACGCGATCTCGCAAGGCGGCGGTCGCGTCTGTGGACCGAAAATCTCTCCCTGAGGGCGGTAATGGTCAATCCGAAGAGGTGGCCCATGCCTCTTAAGATGGGCTGGCTTGCGCCGTGGGCGCTGGTTGCATTGGGATGCGCGGTGGGGCCGGATTACAAGCGGCCGGAGGTGCGAACCGATGCGTCATTTCAGAACGCGGGCGCGGATGGATTTGCTCAAAACGACACGGTCTCCACGTGGTGGACGATCTTCAATGACCCGCAGCTGACGCGGCTGGTTCAAGACGCCGTGGCCGCCAACCACGATCTTCGCATTGCCCAGGCGAACGTTCGCCAGGCCCGGGCGCTGCTTTTGGAAGCGCGCTACGACTATTATCCGATCGTTCCCGTCTCCGGGGGTTATGAGCGGCAGCGATTCAGCAAGGCTTCGGCGATCGGGCCCGATCGTGATCGCGACTTTTTCTTTGCGGTCTTTGATGCCACGTGGGAGCTGGACATTTTTGGGCATGTGAAGCGGTCGGTCGAGGCGCGCGGTGCGCAGGTCGAAGCGGCGGAGGCGACGCAACAGGATGTGCTGGTGAGCGTGCTGGCCGAGGTGGCGCGGAATTATTTCGAGCTGCGGGGGGCGCAGGATCGATTGGAGGTGGCGCGGCGCAATGCCGACAATCAGTCAAAGACTTACAAACTCACCGTCTCGCTACAGGATGGGGGGCGAGGCAGCGATCTGGATACGCAGCGGGCCAAGGCGCAGCTCGAATCGACACTCGCTTCGATCCCGACGCTGGAAACGAATGTCGAGCAGATCATCTACCGCCTGAGCGTGCTGACTGGCCGACAGCCCGCCGCGCTCTCCCAATCGTTGTCCCCGGTTGCTCCGCTGCCCGTGCTTCCGGCCAGCATTGCCATCGGCAGGCCTGCGGATCTGCTGCGCCGGCGGCCGGATGTGAGAGTGGCCGAGCGTAATTTGGCCGCGGCCACCGCGAGCGTCGGCGTGGCGACAGCGGATCTTTACCCCAGAATCTCCTTCGTGGGTTCGATCGGCGTGGAGGGAAATCAGTTCCCGGACATGTTTCACAGCGGCGGTGACACCTATACCTTCGGGCCGCGGTTGACGTGGGCCGCGTTTGATCTGGGCCGCGTCAAGGCCCGCCTCAAAGGAACAAAGGCTCAATCGGATGCAGAGTTGGCAAGGTTTGAGCGCACGGTGCTGGGCGCCCTCGAAGAAGCCGACGCGGCCCTGGTGGCCTATGCAAAGGAACTCGGCCGGCTCGAGCATCTGCGTCTGGCCGAGGAGGCGAGCCGCAAGGCGACCGACCTGGCCAGCAAGCGTTTTGAAACCGGCGGCATCGGAGATTTCCTCACCGTTCTTGATGCCGAGCGGCGCATGCTCGAAGCGCAGGATGAGCTGTCGCAAAGCCGAACCCGCGGCGTCACCCTCCTGGTGGCCATTTTCAAGGCGCTGGGTGGAGGCTGGGAGCAGCCGTAGTCACAAGGGACACGACACACATGCACGACCCAGCCTCCAGCACGCGGCAGAAGGCACTGGCGCTCAACCTCGATGCGACCACTTATGGAACATTCGCCGAGATCGGCGGCGGGCAGGAGGTGGCGCGATGGTTCTTTGCCGTCGGAGGCGCTGCCGGAACGGTCGCCAAGACGATTTCCGCCTATGACATGGGGGTGAGCGATGCGCTCTATGGTCATGCAGAGCGATATGTTAGCCGTCAGCGCCTGGAGGCGATGCTCGAGCAGGAATTCAAGCAGGTGCAGCAACAGTTGGATTCGGGCCGCGGCGACAAGAAGCAATTCTTCGCCTTCGCCAACACCGTCGCAACCCGCAGCTACAAAATTCCCGGCAACGGACGCGGCTGGCTCGGAATTCGTTTCCAAGCCCAGCCACATGAAGAGCCGTCGCAGATCATTTTCCATGCCCATCTGCTGGATTCGACCGCGGCGCGGCAGCAGGAAGCCCTGGGGATTCTCGGGGTCAACCTGATCTATGGCGCGTTCTTCAGGCGTGATGATCCGGCCGATCTAATTGCTTCATTGATGGAAGGACTGTCGCGCGAGCAGGTTGAGCTGGACATGATCAAGCTCTCGGGCCCCGCCTTCGCAGGCGTCGATAACCGGCTGATGAGCCTGCAACTCGTGGAATTGGGATTCACCGACGCCGCGATGTTCACCGCCGGCGGCGAAGTGGTGCAGCCGTCAGAAGTGCTTTACAAGCGGCCGATCCTGGTGGAGCGCGGCACCTTTCGCCCCGTTACCAAGCTTACGTACCACCTGCTCAACCGCGCGCGGGAGCAGTTCCTCGAAGAGCCGAGCGTTGGCGGGCAGCAACCGGTGGTGCTGGCGGAGATGACGCTGCGCAGTTTTATCCCGGAGCCCGAGGTGGGGCATGCGGATTTTCTGGCGCGCGCCGATATTCTGGGGGCACTGGGGTTTGGCGTGCTGATTTCAAGGTTTGAACCTTACTATCAGTTGGCCGAATACCTGGCCCGATATACCGACGCGCCGATTGGCCTGGCGGTCGGGCTACCCGGACTTCGTCAAGTGGCCGATGAAAAGTATTACAAGGATCTTCCCGGCGGCGTGCTCGAGTCGGTGGGACGGCTGTTCAAGCGGTTCGTGAAGATGTACGTCTACCCGACGCGTGATCCCGTGTCGGGAAAGATTCAGACGCTGGACGATCCGCCTGCGCCGGCGCCGTGGCACCCCCTGGGGAATTTGCTGCGTGACATCGGCCGCGTCGAGCCGATTCGCTCGTACGAAGAAACCTACTTATCAATTCGACGAGACGATGTGCTGAAACTCATTCAGAACGGGGATCCGGCGTGGGAGGAGATGGTGCCAGATGTGGTGGCGGGGATCATCAAGGCCAAAAAGCTGTTTGGTTTGAAAGAACCTGCTCATTTGTTGGCTTGAGCTCGACTCAAAACAACAGCGAGCTGGTTCCACAGCGCAGCGCATTCCTCTCGCTCAACCGCCGATAAGTTTTCCAGTGCGGCCGCTTCGCGAATCCCGGCGAGGTCTTGCTCGGCCTGCCAAAGGGTCAACATTTTCTTCGCGACATCACGGGCTGGCTTCGAATCGCTGCCGAGCGTCTTGGCCCACGC
>JBGPEF010000153.1:0-10473 GCA_041482675.1 Tepidisphaeraceae bacterium
AGGCGCACGGAAAGGTTGGTGGCTTCGAGTTCGGCCTCGATGCCGCGGTCGGGGTTGGTGGGGTCGCGCAGTTCGCGCTCGGCGTCAACTTTGGCGATGATGTCGTTTCGCTTGATGGCATCCTGGAGGCGGTCGCTGACTTCGAGCATGCGCTGGAGGATTTGCTTGCGGGCCGGATGGCCGAGGGCGAAGGCGAGGACGCGCCTCTCGCGCTCGGCACGATCGGTAACCTGGAGGGCAGCCCGAACATCGCCGATGCGGACGTTGGTCGTTTCCAATTCCTGTTGGGCGACGGCGAGATCTTCGCGGGCGTGCTTGGCTTCCTCGGCGTTTTGACCGACGGGCATCTGGATTTCCAGGCGGTTTGGCGGCTGGGCACGCCAGACGAGATTGCGGACACCATCGGGATCGACCCGGCGCTTGAGCGCCTCTGCCACCTTGTTGGCGATGTCGGGGTCGGTGGTTCCGGAGGCTGATTTGATCTCGTAGAGGAGACTGATGCCGCCCTCAATGTCCAGCCCGGGCTTGAGGTTGAGCTTCTGGTTCCAGGGAACTCTGGGATCGAGCAGCCGGGCGATGGGGAAAATGCCGCCGCCGATGAAGGGGATGCCGAAGAGGCCGATGAAAAGGATGATGATGATGGCCGTTAACCGGCCGCGATAAAGATTGTGTTGCATGCGTACATCCTGTCGGTCATGCGAGTCTGATTTTGCAATCGATCACGGGCAAGATGCCCGTGCTACGTTTTGGGCGGTTCAATGATCTGGTGGATGGCGCTGCGGGCGAAGCGGATCTTGGTGTTGGAGCTCTCATCAACCTTCACCAGGACTTCATCATCCTTGGCCTCGATGACGGTGCCGAGGATTCCGCCGATGGTCTTGATGCGGTCGCCGCGCTTGAGCTGGTTGAGCATGCCCTTGCGCTGGTTTTCCTGGCTCTTCTTGTTGCGGATGAGAAAGACGTAGAAGATCAGAAAACAGACCATCACCACCGTGAGCGGGCTGCGGAAAAAGTCGAACCATTCGGGCTTGGCAGCGCGGGTGGTCGATTGTGTGGTCTGCGCGAGAATCGCAAAGAGGGTCGCCAAATCTGCTCCTTAAAAGTGCCGATTGCATCGCCGGCCTGCGCACCGAGCGCAGCAGGACAGCAGACGGCTATGGGCTCTGTGATTGTTCGTCCCCGGATGGCCCCAACAAGCACCGCGGGTCGTTTCGCACAAAGTCATCAAACCCCAAAGCGCTGATGGCGCGGCGGATATCCGCCAAGAAGCGCTGGTAGAACCACATATTATGCACGGAAACGAGGACAGGTCCAAGCATCTCGGCGGCGAAAAAAAAGTGGCGGATGGCCCCCCGGCTGAAATTGCGGCAAGCGTAGCAGTCGCAACCGGTTTCAATGGGGGAGGAATCGCTGGTGAACTTGCTGTTTCGCAGCCGCAGCGGGCCGGCGGCGGTGAAGGCATAGGCATTGCGCCCGTTGCGCGTGGGCAGGACGCAATCGAACATATCAACGCCGGCCGAGACAGCAGAAACGATGTCGCGGGGGAAGCCGACGCCCATCAAATAGCGCGGTTTATCGGGCGGGAGGAGCGGGGTGGTGTGTTTGAGGATTTGCACCATCGCATCGAAACCTTCGCCAACGGCGAGGCCGCCGATGGCATAGCCGGGGAAATTCAACTCGATGAGTTTTTTGGCGCATTGGTCGCGCAGATCCAGGTGGGTGCCGCCCTGAACAATTCCGAAGAGAGACTGGTCGGTCGGCCGCTGGTGCGCTTGCTTGCACTCGGCCGCCCAACGAAGGGTTCGGGCGACGGCCTGCTCATGATAGATGCGCTCGGCGTTGGCCGGGGGACATTCGTCGAAGGCCATGATGATGTCAGCGCCAAGCTTGTTCTGGACCTGAATGCTGCGGGCGGGGGTGAGGTGGTGAGTGCTGCCGTCGATGTGGCTTTTGAAAGTGACGCCGCTGTCGTCGATTTTGTTGAGATCGGCCAGCGAGAAAACCTGGAAGCCGCCGGAGTCGGTGAGAATCGGGCCGGGCCAAGCCATGAATTTGTGCAGATCGCCCAGATCGGCCACGGCCTGCTCGCCGGGGCGGAGCATGAGGTGATAAGTGTTGGCGAGAATGATTTGAGCGCCGGTGGCGGCGACATGATCGGGGAGAACGCCTTTGATCGTGCCCTGGGTGCCGACGGGCATGAAGGCGGGGGTGTCGAAGGAGCCGTGTTGTGTTGTGACACGGCCGGTGCGGGCGCGGGAGGAGGGGTCGGCGTTGTGGATGTCAAAGCGAAGACACATCGTTGGATGAATTGTATGGGGAGCAATCGTGGGTGGCATGGCACACCCTACGGGCGCTCGGAGGAGAAGCGGGATTGCTCCTGCTCGATGCGATCCCTGGTCCATTTGTCTTTGTGAATGGCGAGGCGATAGAGGAAAGTGGTGGGTTGGTCTGGTTGGAGCTTGCCTTCTTTCTTGAGGAAGGGGGCGGCGACGAAAAATTTGTCGTCGGAGAGCCCCTGGGAGGGGTACGCGAAACTGGTGGGGTGTTCGAGGATGGAGATGCCCCAGGATTGGCCGTCAAAATTGGCGTTCCAGTCGGCCGCGCCGTTGAGGACGGTGAGATTTTCCGGCTCGGATTTGAAATGGGTGACCAGGCCGGTGGGGTCGCCGGATTTCAGTTGCAGGGGTTTGTTGCGCGGGGTGAGGGTGCGCTCGATGTCGATGAGGTAGAGGCCGGGTGACTGCGGGGAGTGGGCGGTGAAGGTCTGGACGTCATCGACGATTGTGCCATCGGCGAGTTTCCACCCAACCTTGGCGCGCCAGGTGATGTGATCGGCGGATTCGGAAAGATCGAGCAATTCTTTGAAGCGGCCGGTGGATTGGGCGGGGGAATCATTGAGCGAAGAGAGGGAGAGGAAGATGCCGGAGTCGCCGGTGAGAGCGATTTGGCCACTCATATCGCGAACATGGAGCGACGGACACCTAGCGGGATCGATGGTGTAGGCGAGCAGGGGCTGGAGATTTTCGCTGCCGGGCGCTTTGCCTTTGATAAGCAGCCGCTGGTCCCTGATTTCCATCGCGACCTTCTTGAGCTTCTGATCCTGCGGCGGATTGAGGATGTACCACATCAAATTGCGGAAGTCGGCCTCGGGCATGTTTTCCAGGCCTTCGGGCATGACGGAAATCTCTTCGGTGCGGATCTTCTTGATGTCTTTGCGGGCGATAATCTCTTCCTTCGGGCCCTGGGCCAACAGCTTCACGTGATCGTCGGTGTCTTCAACCAGTCGGCCGGTGACGAGCCGATCATCTTTCGTCTCGACGATGGTGTTTTCGTAGCCTTTGCCGATGATCTGGTTGGGGTCGATCACATTCGTCAGTAATGCGTCGAGCGAAGAGCGGCCGACGCCGGTGAGGTCGGGGCCGACGGTGCCGCCTTCATTGTAAAAAGTGTGGCAGACCAGGCAGGTTTTGGCGGCCAGGGCGTGGCCGGCATTGAGGTCGACGGGGCCATTCAAGACCGTCTGTTTTTTGGCGGCGATCAATTTGGCTTTTTCAGTTGGAGTTTCGCGGAAGGGGCCGACGGTTTTAGCAAGGAGCGCGAGGAGGCTTTTGTCTTTCTGGCGGGAGATGGCACGGACGGCGGTGAGGGGGATGTCGGTTGGGGCGACGAGTTTGGATTCGTAACCCTGGAGGAGCTTGGTGGCCCAGGGGACTCGGGTGGCCATGATTTCGGCGACAGCGCGGCGGGTATCGGGGGAGAAGGTTTTCCAGTCCTTCATGATCTGATCGGCGGCTTCGTTGCTGCCGAGTTCATTTAGCGTCCGGATGAGCTCGAGTTTGAGGCGCTCGGAGGCGCTGGATGAGAGAGCGGAGAGCAGAGTGGAGCGAGCGTCGTCTGTTTTGAAGTCGCGGGCGGCGCGGATGGCGCGGATGCGGTCTTCTTCGGAGGCCTGGGGATCGTTGATTACTTTCAGGAGCGCGGTGGCGGCCTTGGCACTGCCCCAGGCGGCGGCGAGACGGGTGGCGCGGTCGGCCAGGTCTTTGTCTTTGTGTTGCTGGAGCCGGGTGAGGATGGGTTCGGGATCGGTTGCGGGGAGGGTGGGTTGCTTGATGTCAAGGAGACCGTCGATGGCCGCGGAGGCGAGGGACGGCCTGGATTCGAGGGAGGTCAGGATCGCGATGGCCTGATTCATCTTTTCGGCATCACGTGTGTCAGCAATTCGGCGGAAGGATTTGCGTGTGAACTGAAGCGCGGCAGGAGGGATGGCGTTGGCAGACTGGATTGTGTCGAGAACCAGATTGGGATCGTTGGCGATGTTGGATTCAGCGGCCATCCAGATCAGGAACGGCAGAACCGGGTCCTTCTCGGTGTCGGGCTGTTTGAGCAGAGTGGCAACAATTGGGACCACCGCGGGATTTGCAAAGCGCCGGGCGGCGTAGGCCACGAAGGATCGCACGATCGGATCGGGATCGGAGGCAAGTTTGGTCAGCCGCGCGATTTGATTTTGATTCGATTCGCCGCGCTCGCCGGTGAGACGCGCGGACCAGGCGCGGATGGTTGCGTTTTGATCGGTCGAGAGCGCGTCGAGGGTTTTTTCGTCGAGATTGGCGGAGGTGTACAGGGTCCACAGAGCGGCGAGACGCGATTCGAGCGATTTGCCATCTTGCAGGAGAGCGGAGAGTTGATCGGCGGCTTTCGTTTTGCGTTCGGTGAGCAGCCGCTGGGCCTGCCGGCGTTGCCAGACGTTGGGATGGGAGAGGAGTTCGACGAGCTGCCCATCATTCAAAGCGGCCAGGTCGCCGCTCGGATTGATGGGGATGTTTTTGCCCTTCTCGTTGCCGGTATAGACCACCCGCCAGATTCGGCCGCGGGTGCGATCGAGGTCGGGGGCCTGTGAATTCTGGTAGCAGGGGTAGCGGTCGTACCAGTCCATGATCCACAGCGCGCCATCCGGGCCAACCTGCTGGCTGACGGGGCGAAACCAGTCGTCATTGGCCTCGAGCCATTCGCCATCGTCGGTCTTCTTGCGCATGTCACTTGCCGAGAAGCCCGCGCCGTCGGCGGTGAGTTTGTCGTGATCTATACAATTGCCATGAATGTTGCCCATGAAAACCGTGCCGCGATATTCCTCCGGGAACAGGTTGCCCTGATAGACATTGATCCCGCCATAAGCGGCCATGTGGTGGCGGTGTTTGTCCTTGTTGATCGGCTTGAGCAGCTCGTAGGTAAACGGAATCGTCGGCTGGCCGCCCTGGCGGATATAGACGCCGCCGGGGGCGATGTGCCAGATGTGCTCGACCACGCAGGCACTGACAAACGCATTGCCGGCCGCATCCCAATCGACGCCCCATTGATTGGAGATGCCATCGGCGAAGAGTTCGAATTTTTTCGTCGTCGTGTTGTAGCGGGCGACGGTCGCGTTCATTTTCACGCCGGGATCGTTGGGATTTTCGGGATCTTTCACCAGCGACTGCGTAAAAACGCCCTGGGTCATATAGAGCCAGCCGTCCGGGCCCCAGGCGAAGGAGTTGAGCAGCTCGTGACGGTCGTGCAGGCCGAAACCGTTGAGGACTGTTTTACGCGGCCCGGCCTTTGGGCCCTCAGCGCCATCTTCGATGATGGGATAGAAATATAAATCGGGCGCCTGCCCGACATAGACGCCACCGTTGCCGACGAGGATGGCCGTAGCGAGAGAGAGACCGTCGCAGAAGACCGAAACTTTGTCGGCGACGCCGTCGTTGTTCGTATCCTGATAAACCTTCACACGATCGCGGCCCTTGGTGCCCGGTTTGGCCCCGTTGGGATACTCATAAAGCTCAACCACCCACAGCCGGCCTTTTTCATCAAAAGTCATGGCCACCGGATTGGCCACATCCGGCTCCGCCGCGAAAAGCCGGACTTCGAAGCCCTCGGGCACTTTAAATTTCTTCTGCGCCTCGGCCGGCGCGAGCGGCGCCTGCGTGGAACCGGCGTAGGGTTTGTCGGTGGATTCTTTGGCGAAGGAGGATGCGGCGAAGATGAGAAGAAGACAGATGGATCCGCGGAGTCGCATGAGAAGTCCTTCGGGAGAGGGCCCTGCAAATTAGCGGCAGCGCGAACGCCACGCGATGCCGCATGCCATCGAGTGTCATACATATCCGCAAGAAGGCGTGTTGAGTAGTGTGATGGCAAACTTGCCGGTTACTCGTTCACGAGAACAAACTCTTTGCCCTTCTTTCTGGCCACGATCCTGATCTCGGCGCCCAGACCACGGCAGTATTCGATCAAAGTTGAGAGCTTCACATCGCCCCTGCCCTCGATCTTCGAAATGGCCGGCTGCTTGAAACCGCGCACCTTGCTTTGATCCACTCCCAGTTCCTTGCGGAATTCGGCAAGGCGGATTCCAACGAGCAGCTTTCGAGCCTTGGCATCCGAGCGCGCGATGCTCTGGGGAGACATCCTGGTCTCAAGCAACTGAAAAATGTCCCTGTGGGCTTTTTTGCCGTTTTTCATTGGTCCAGCTCCTTCAGATGCTGGTCAAAGAGCTGATCAGCGATCGGTAAATAGACATCATAAAAACGCTTATCCCCCTGTTTATTGCCTCCGATCAGCAGGATCGCGCGCCGGCGGGGATCGAACGCGTAGAAGATCCGAAAGGGCCTTCCTTTACTCTGCACGCGAAGCTCCTTCATGTTGGCGTGCCTGCTGCCCTTGAGCGTGTCCGCAAGCGGTCTGCCCAGGGACGGGCCAAGCTCCCGCAGTACGATCAGGCAGGCGCGGATATCTTCCCGCGCCGCCGCGTCCACCGCCTGCGATACGACTCATTCCCCAAACTCCTCCGTCCATTGTATCTCCCACATGTTGATAATATGCCATACAGGGCATATTCCGTCAAGGCCATACTCCCCGGGGCACTTGCCACCATGTGGCTGCCTCGGTTAAAAAACCGGCCTGAACCCGGTAACTTGAGAAGAAGGGAGCCACCATGGCCAAGGTCCGTGTCGCTATCGTCGGCCTCGGTTTCGGCGCTGAATTCATCGAGATTTTCCAGCAGCATCCGGATGCCGAGATGTATGCCATCTGCCAGCGAAATCCCGACAGCCTCAAGCGCGTGGGGGACCAGTTCGGCGTCGCCAAACGCTACACCAGCTTTGATGAGCTGATCCGCGATCCCAACGTCGACGCGGTGCACATCAACAGCCCAATCGCCGACCATGCCCCGATGTCACTGAAGGCGCTTGGGGCCGGGAAACACGTGGCGTCAACCGTGCCCATGGCCACCAGCGCGGAAGAATGCAAGGCGATCGTCGATGCGCAGCGCAAGAGCGGCAAGGTTTACATGATGATGGAAACCGTGGTTTACAGCCGCGAATACCTCTTCGCCAAGGAGCTGTATGACCGCGGCGTGCTCGGCAAAATCCAGTTCCTCCGCGGCAGCCATCAGCAGGACATGGATGGCTGGCCGGGCTATTGGCCGGGGTTGCCGCCGATGTGGTATGCGACCCACTGCGTCAGCCCGTGTCTGGCGATTTTGAGCGACCCGGCGAACAAGAAACAGGCGCTGGCGGAATATGTGACTTGCTATGGCTCGGGACGGATTCGCGAGGAATTGATCAAGATTTACAACAGCCCGTTCGCCGTGGAATCGGCCACGTTCAAGATCAAAGACCATGATGTGGCGGCCGAGGTGACGCGAAGTTTGTTCGACGTGGCCCGCCAATACCGCGAGAGCTTTGATGTGACCGGAAGCCGGGCCAGTTTTGAGTGGCAGCAGGTCGAGGGCGAGAATCCGGTGATTCATCTCAAGGGGATGCCCGAGGGCGATATTCCCCGGCGCGTGAAGGTGCCGGATTATGCGGGGAGATTGCCCGATCCGATTCGCAAATTCACCGGCGCGATTCATGATGCCACGCACCTCTCATTCGTGCAGGGCGGCGGGCATGGCGGGTCGCACCCGCACTTGGCGCATAATTTCCTCCAGGCGGTTCTGGGAAAACAGCCGGCGTTTCCGGATGCGCCGACCAGCGCCAATTGGACAATGGTGGGAATTTGCGCCCATCAATCCGCGCTCAAGGGCGGCGAGCGGGTCAATTTGCCGGTGTTCTGAGCTCCAAAAAGAAGAATCGCTAAGACGCAGAAACGCTAAGACGCAGAGAAGAAAGAAATTGAGATTCGCTCTTCTCTGCGTCTCTGCGGCTCTGCGTCTCTGCGATTTCTGGTGTATCGTTACTTTTCGCCGCTGCGCATCGCATCAATGGCCGCGCTGCGCGTTGCAAAATCGGCTTCCAGATCAAACTTCACAACCCGGCCCAGCTTCTTTTGCAGCGCCTCGTGCGCTGCGGTGCGGATGGCCAGATCTTCGGTGTAAAGACAATCCAGCAGGAAATCCTGGTCGTTGCGCAGCTTGCCCAGGTCGGCGCCGCGCTGCGGCCGGAAGGCGGACATGGCCGTGTCGAGCATCATGTTCTGCTGATCCGACAGCTTGCTGCGATCGAGGTGCGAAATGGCCACGGCCACGGGCAGCCCTTTCTCCCCAAGCGTCTGAAGCGCGCCGTCGCGATCCTGAAATGAATCAGAATCGAGCGCGGGAAGAATGGCCTGCACATCCGTGACGGTCTGCTGATCGGGCTTGAGGTCATCGGCGAAGACCTGCCAGGCGATCATCGGATCGGCCGCCAGAACCGACTCCATCTGAAGCTGGCGAAGAACCGGCCGCAGATATTGGTCGATTTCCCTGGGATGTTGGCGGCGCAGGGAGGTGAAATCGGGGGCGATGTATTGAATGTTGGTCTGGCTCGTACCCTGGCTGTCGCTGATCTGTACGGAAATCTGCACGGCGGTCCGGCCGCCGGCCTGCCGGCCGACTTCATCTTCGAAAATGTTTCCCTGATTCAGCGTGACGTGGTGATAACCACCATCGAGAAGTGGTGCGTAGCGGCCCATGGTCAGCGTGCCATAATTCAGCGTCAGGTGAGTGGTCACCGGCACCGCCCGGGAATCGGAGAAATTGGTGTTGGTGAAGCTGAACGTATCGGGGCTTTTGTTCTTGCCGGCGCCGCTCATGGTGAGCACGTTGACGCCTTCCAGCCCATCGACCTTGAGTCGCACGGGCTGATTGCGCTGGGTGGGGGGCAGGTTGGTGGAAAGGACCCAGGTGTTGTTTACCGCGCGGACCTGGAGGACATCGCGGAGCTTATAGGTGCCGGGAAGTTCCTTGATTCCGCGGGTGGTCTGCTCGAATTGGTCGCGCTGTTCTTTTTGTTTCTGGAGCAGGCCGGACTGGTTCTGCGCGGGCGCGAATTGAATCGCGAAGAAGAAGCCGAAGGCGAAGATGACGCGGCGAAGCAACATTGGGCCTTGGGGGAGCATCATATCAGCAGCACAGCGGCATACCCATGGCAAATTCTAGCAGGCCAGGATGACGCGCAAAATGCGCGCAATCGAAACCTTATCGAGGAAATCGGCCGCCGGCGGCGCTGGCTTGAGACGGCCGGCGAGCGCCAGGCGGGAATCCGCGATCAGCCCGGCCAGGCCGCGGGAAGTCAGGCGGATAACCGGCGGGCCGGCCGTGTCGATGGGATGCGGGAGGCTGCTGGGCCAAATGTGGATCATTGCGGCGCTGGTGCTGATGGCGTGCGTCAGTTGCTCGCGCTGCTGGATGGTTCCGCCGGCGTGGGGGGCAAAAGTCGGGATGTCGGCCCACCCCTGCCCGAAAAGGCGGAGTGGCAGTTTGGAATTCAGAAGGTGACTGGCGACGGATTGCTGCCAGGCGGGGATGATCAGGTCCTCGACAAACCGCCGCTGATCGAGGCCTTGCTCGGCCACGCCCAGGCGCTTCATGCGCGAATGCAGGTAAGGCATGAGATCGCCAGCGACGATCGCGGGATTGTTTTGCAGCTCAGCGCGGATCAGGTCCCAGAGGAGTTGATGGCTGGAGAGTTCAAACGGCGGAGAGGGATCGATGGGGCGAGTGTCAGCGATGATGGAGATGGTTTTGGATTCACTGGAGCGCGCAATCGCCGGCCAGGAAGCGACGGCCAGACGATCCGCCGGCCAGCCGGATTTTTTGGCCAGATCAAGTGAGTAATCGTCGCAGAGCAGGAGCATGTCGTGCGCACCGGCCGTTTCAAACGCCGGAATCGTGTGTTTGGTGAGCCATGAAATCAGCGGAATTTCGGGATGCAGAAACTGGGCGCAATGGGCCCGAGTCAGGTTGGCGGCGAGGATGGCATCCGATTCGACCGCGGCATGGGCCAACGCCGATGGCGAGGCGTGAAGCGGATCATCAAAGTCGATGACCGTCCAGTCGAATGTCGAATCGTCGGCGATGGTCCGCCTGAGGATGCCGCCGGCATCATCCCAGAGCCGAAAACGCATCGGAGCCGCGAGGGTGATGCGTTTGCGCTTGTTTACGTGCTGACGTGAGCGGGTTTTGCGAAGTTCGGATATGGCAAGCGTCCGATGATTGACTTCCTCGCTGAAGATTTTCTGGGC
>JBGPEF010000154.1:0-10450 GCA_041482675.1 Tepidisphaeraceae bacterium
AAGGACTCTTCAGAAGCCCCATTCGAAGCCGTCCTTGCCCGGGACGGCTTTTTTTCTGCCCTCGTTTTTCAGCACCCATCTCCCAGCACCCATCTCCCAGTACCCATCTCCCAGTACCCATCTCCCAGTACCCATCTCCCAGTACCCATCTCCCAGTACCCATCTCACCGAACAATCGGAAACGCCGCCGGCGCCGCAGCGGGTCGAGCCCTGCCCTCAGCCCCCGCGCCCGACAGATCGATCGACTTGAACTCGATCTCCGACGCCGGCGAGCCGGATTTGAGCCGCCAGTCTCCCTTGTCCGGATTCTCAAAAAGCGGATCGGCGATGATCGAGCCCTTATCCTGTCCCTTGCCCCGCCACTTCTCCAGCGTCATCCCGGCAAAATCGATCGGCTTGCCATCGGTCCGCCAGTAAAGGTTGTGGTCGAGAACAAACTTGTCATCCCCCCACTGCGATCCCAGCAGCGGCCCGGATTTCCAGTACACGATGTTGTGCTCGAACGCGAACGACCGGTGCGGCTCCATCCGCGAGCGCTGAAGCTGCTGGTCCTTCGCGAAGGCAAAGATGTTGTTGCGGACGACATTCTCCCGGCCGTAATGCTGATGGAAACCGCCGGTCTTGGTGTTGTAGACGATGTTGTTCTCGGCCGTCATCCCGCTCGTGCCCTCGTCGAAATAAATTCCCCAGCCGCCATAGTCGAACGACTGGATGTCGTGGATCAGGTTGTGATGCAAAATGCTCCCCGGCGCCAGGCCGAGCGTATAGATGCCGCCCATGTCGCTGAGCACACCCTGGCCGATGTTGTAGATGTGATTCCAGGCAATCGTGTTGTGATCCGAGCCGCAGGGCGCATAGCCCCACGACCAGCCGACGGAGATGCCGGTGTAATAGAAATCGTAGATGTCGTTGTGCTCGACGGTGTTGTAGGGCGAGTGCCCGATCCACACGCCAATGGCCGCCGGATGCAGCCGGCCGCCGTGGGCGATGATGTTGTTGCGGACGATCTGGTGGCTGGTGATCAGCTCGTGGTTCTTTTCAAAACTGGTCAGGCCGATCTTGATTCCGCCCGCGCCAAGATCGCTCAGGGTGCATCCTTCGACGCGATTGCGCTGGCAGGCGTCGGCAATGTCGATGGCATAGACGCCGACGGAGCGGATGGTGCAGCGCTCGATGGCGCAGTCGCGGGCGCCGGAGAGCGAAATCGCCCCGCCGAGATTGACTTCGGCCTGGGAATAATTGTTTCCCTCCGGCGGAGTAGTCCAGTTGCCATGAGTAAAGCTCAGCCCGCGGAGCGTGAGCTTCTGGACGAACTGATTCTTGCCCGGCTCGCCCTGAATCCGCACCAGCGTGTCGATTTTGGGCGCGACCATCACCGTACGCTCCGGATCCTCGCCGGCCATCGGGATATAGGTCAGGTCGCCGGTTTTGCCATCCAGATACCATTCGCCCGGCTTCTCCAATGCCTCGCGGACATTCTCGACCATGAACCGCCTGCCCTTGGAGAGCGCAGACCACTGCTCCACACTTCGCGTCGGGCCGGTAAAGGTGACCAGTTTGTTCGCCTCATCCACCGACTCGATCCGCAACCGGGCCATCGTCCAGAGTTGGAATCCAAACACTTCCACATCGGAAAGATTGTGCCAGTCCGCACGAATGTTGCCGGGCGCGAAGTAAAACCGGTCCGATCCTTTGCCCACGGACTTTGCCGATGGCGCGGCCGTCTCCGTGATGTTGTAATACCCCTCCTTCGGCAAGCGCGGCCGATAGCGCCGCTGGCCATCCGCGAAAAGCTGCACGAACGACCACTGGCCACCTTTCACTTCCGGCAGATTCACCACCCACCACCCCCGCTCATCTTTCTTCCACCCCGTGATACGCTGCCCACCCGAAAACACCGGTGATTCATCGCCATACGCGGCGATGACGGTATTGGAATCAGCGGGCGTGAATAAAAGTGGCTTGTCGAGCGTATAAGCCCCGCCGCGAATCAGGATGGTCAACTGCGCGCCAGGCTTTGCCGCGTGGGCCAAACGCGCTGCATCCTGCGCCTTGGAGATCGTGGCGAACGGGCCGTCGCTCCGCGCGGCGTTGGGCGCTGCAAGCTTGCCGGACCAGGTGTCATTGCCATCCGGCGAGACGAAAAAATCAGCCGCGGCATCGGCGGCGAAAGCCGGAGCGGCGATCGAAAGGACCAGCAGAAAGAAGAAGAGTTTCATGCCAGCCTATGCTATGAAAACACGCCGGCTTCACAAGAAAAGCCCTCTCCCGGCGTTCCGGGAGAGGGAATGGATCGATTGGAAAAGGCGCGTTTCGACTTACTGTGCTCCGCGACCACCCGTCGGCTGCGCCACCTGCGTCCCGGCGGTTACCGCGCCTGCCGTCCCCGTCAACGGCCCAAGCACGCGCCGAGTCTTCATATCCCAAGAAGCCAGCGGGCTCGGAGGAATCTCGATGATGTCCCCTTCCTCCAGCAGATAATTCTGCGCCAGATCGCCGGTCTGGAAAATCTTCTTGAAATCGACGACCGCCGTTGCACGATCCTGTCCCTCTTCCTTCGCCGGCCGGCTCACCCGCACCTGCTGCGGCCAGGCCGCGTCGCCAAAACCCGCCTCCGCCATCGCCGTCACCACGGTATCGCGCCCGGTGTAGGCATATCTTCCCTGCCGCTGCACACCCTGGCCGAAGACGTAATAGAACTTGCTGTTAGCGATCACTTCCACCTTGATGTCCGGCTCCTCATAGAACTTGGCGACCATTTTCTTGAGCAGCCCACTGATCTCGCTGGGCGTCATGCCCACGACGTAGACATCGCCCACCATGTTGAGCGAAATCTTTCCATCCGGCCGCACCTTCTGCCGTTGGCCGTCCAATTCCGCAATCTTGGGCGCTTTCACGATGATTTCGTCGGGCGGATCGACCCGATAGTCGCGCGACGCCAACTGATGGGTCGTCGCCCGATGGAACAACCCATTTTCGCCCTCGGCGTTGGCAGTGCTCTGTCTGGCTGACTCGCAACCTAACAGGAGTGCCGCCGCAACGATTGGAAGAAACATAGCCTTCTTCATGGTTTTTCCTCTTAACAGTTAGCTTGCTTACATCGACAATGGCATCGGACACCGACCGGAGGCCATGGGTCTTTTTGATCAGAGCCCATGACCCCCAAAAGTCGGCGACCGCTTTGGAGTCCACGGCCGCGCAACTGTGCGCGGCCGTGTTTGAGTAAAGCCTTGGTCATATTCCTCCGGCGCCTACCGCGCCAAACCGGACTGCCGTGCCCAGCAGTTCGAGCGTCCCGCGCAACGGACTGAGCAGGCGGTTGAACGTGACGTTCGCCTGCGCCAGCGGGCTGGGCGGGACGTAAACCACATCGCCTTCTTCAAGCATGAAGTTGTCCTTCACGTCTCCCGTCTGCCACATCAACTTCACGTCAACCGTCACCTTCTGCTTGATGTTCGGATCTTCATTGGGCCGGACGATGATGATTTTCTGCGGCCAGGCATTCTCATTCAGCCGCGCCTGGCCCAGCACATCGAGAACGGTATCGCGGCCGGTAAACGGCTTGATACCCGGCTCATCGACCTGTCCAAAGACGTAAACCACCTTGCTCTTGAACTCGGCAACCTGCACATACACCTCGGCCGCATCCTTCTCATAAAACTTCATCGCCAACTGCCGCAGTTTCCTGGCGATCTCCGTGGGGGTCATGTCGGCCACCAGCACATCGCCCAGCAGGTTGACCGTGATCTTCCCATCAGCGCGGACCTGCGGCTTCTCGTTGTTCAGCTCCGGGATATGCGGCGCGAGAATGAGCAGCGTGTCGGGCGACTGCACGCGATATTCCACCGGCAGCGAACCGGTCTCGCGCTTGGCCAGCCATTGGTTGATCTGATCGTTTGACATGGCCGCGCGTTTGCTGGCGCAGCCGCCGGAGATCAGCAGCAAGGCGAGGATCGAAATGATTGGAATAAGTCGTAACATGCCAATCAGCTTCCCTTCAGCGCAACCAGCACGGTCTTGCAAAGGATCTTGATATCCAGCCCCAGCGACTGTTTTTTCACGTACTGCACGTCGTAGTAAATCCATTCCTGAAAATCCGTTTCCACCTCACGCTTGCGCGAAACCTGCCAGAGGCCGGTGATCCCGGGGCGAACGCTCAGCCGCGCCTCGCGCCAGGCCGGGCACATCTGGTTTTCACGATCGGGGCTGGGCCGCGGGCCGACAATGCTCATGTCGCCGACCAGCACGTTAAAGAACTGCGGCCATTCGTCGATGTTGAGCCGGCGCAGCCAGCCGCCCAGCCAGAAAATCCGCGGGTCTCGTTTGATCTTGAATTGCGGGCCATCGACTTCATTTTGCGCCATCAGCGCCGCCTTGATCTCATCAGCGTTGATGACCATGGTGCGGAATTTCCAGCATTTGAAATTCTTCCCGCCGCGGCCCTGGCGTGTGTGGCCGTAAAAAACCGGCCCGGGAGAATTGATCTTGATCGCGATGGCAAGCAGCGGATACAGCGGCAGCGTGAACGCGAGGAATAGCAGCGACCCGACGATGTCCATGGCCCGCTTGGTGAAGATATAGGCCTGATGACGAAAATCGCTCAGCGGCCTGGGACGGCCGGCGGCTTCGATCACCTTTTCCAGCCGGATCGGCCGCTCGAGAGTCATCCGCGGCGGCATCAGGGCGACGGCGGAGTGATTGCTCGATTGAATTACGTTCGCCAGGCCGATCGAGCCGCTGCCGACTTCCGTGTCCGGCGGAACGAATCCGCGGCGAACCACCACACCGGGCGGAATGCGCGACCTGGGACCGATCACGGTCGGCCCGACCACCACCGCGTCCTCGCCAATCTCCACGTCATCCCCGATGGCCAGTGGGCCGATCAGCTCGGCATTCCGAGGAATCTTCACGCCGCGCCCCACCCAGACCTTCGGCTGTTTTTCAGTGAGTTTCCCCGATTCGACCAGCCAGTGCGGCCGATGACGGAGAATCGCATCCGCCAGTTCGTGAATCTGCTCGCGCTCGTGCAGATCGAAGCATTTACCGACGATGCCGCCGCCATGAATATGCAGACCGGCCCGCAGCATGACCAGCGGCCACTGATTCAGCCGCTGCGGTAGCGAAATATTCGTCAGTTTTTGCAGCGCTGAGGCTGAAATCACCGTCAAGGCCGGCCAGTCGCGGTCCAGCGGGATCCGCTGCGCCGGCCGATTGGCGCCATAGACACGATTGATCCGCTGCACCCACCCATCGCGCTCGACCAGAAGATTTTCGTCATACCACTTCACCTTCGGCTCGCACAGATCGACGAACGTGGCATCGCAATGATTGTTGCGATGCAGCTCGATGGCCTGGCGCAGGTCGCAGAAGGGGAACTGATGGCCATTGATGATCAGGAACAGCAGCTCCGCGCCCGGAGGCCCGGCCGGCAACAATCCCTCGTCAATCCGCAGCTCGCCGTTGTAGGGCACGAGCGATTTTGGCGACGATGCCAGCCGATGCACATTTGCGAATGAAGTCTCCTGCTCCTCCGGCAGGATCGACAGCGGCCAGGCCACCCCCGCTTCGGCGAAGAGCGCCCGATACAAATCGGCCAGTTGCGTGTTCGCGAAAACAGTGCTCCAGCCCTTCGGCAGCGGCTCGGCCGCGCCATGATCCAGCAGCCGATCGATGATGATGATCGCCTGCTGCCCGCCGACGGCCACGGGCCGATCGACTTTCGGGGATCGAGGAACTTTGATCTGCTCGCTGCTCACGGCTATTCCTCATCCTTTTCATTCGGCAGCGTGGCGATGGCGGCGTCGGCCAACGATGGCGCGGCCTTTCGCGCGGGCTGTTCGCGGTCGCCGCCGTAGTAATAGCTGCTGTAGGCGGATTTCCCGCGTTGATAGCTCGTGCTCTGCTTGTATTTCACCTGGTTCATCACCGAGCCGATGACCTTGGCGCGGCCGCGGCGGAGGATTTCCTCGACCATCCCGATCGTGTCGCGATCCACCTGGGCATTGAACGAGCAGATCACGCCATCGACCATCGACAGCAGCACGTGCGTGTCGCTCACCGGCAGCAGCGGCGCTGTGTCAAAGACGATCTGGTCGTACATCTCCGAAAGCATCGTCACCAGTGGCATCGCCTCCGGCCGCGAGAGCAATTCCGACGGGCGCCCAATCGGCAGGCCCGCCGGCAGCACGTCGAGGTTCTCGACATCCGTTTTCTTGATCGCGCTGGCGACATCGGTCGTATTGAGAATCAGCTCGGCAAATCCAGGTGTTTCGGGAACATTAAAGATGCGATGAATGTCGGGCTTGCGCATGTCGGCGTCGATCAGCAGCACGCGCCGGCCGGCTTTGGCCAGCGAAATCGCCAGGTTCACCGCCAGGCTGGTCTTGCCATCGCCGGGTGCGGGGCTGGTCACGCAGATGGTGCGATATTGCTTGTCGGGGTGGCCAAAGAGCAGTTGCGTGCGAATCAGCCGGAATTCCTCGGCGATCAGATTGCGGGCATGCTCGCCCTTGGCCCGCTTCAGCTCGCTGATCCGCGGAATCATCCCAAGCATCGGCGCGCCCAGCAGCGGCTCGATGTCGCGCGGGTGGCGCAGTCGCTTATCAAACTTGTCGGCCACCAGGGCCAGGAAAATTCCCAGGAACAATCCGCCAATCACGCTGGCCGCCTGCACCTTCACCCGCTTGTCGTCGGTCGGCTTCTGCGGAATGTCCGAACGCTCGGCCACGGTGATGATCGCATCCGGATTGGACTTGAGGTCCTGGTCGATGCCCACCAGTTGCTTCCACAGCGCATCGCGCTGCTCCTGCACCCGCGCCAGCGTGGCATTGAGCTGCTCGAGCTTGAGGACCTCCACCGCGATCGTGCGGTGCTCTTCCTTCATCTCGCCCAACTTCGCGTTGTATTCATTCTCCTGGGCCAGCGCCAGGTTCAGCACCTCCTGCGCCTCCTGTGCCTTGCTGGTCACAATCAACGACTGCTCTTCCTTCACCTTCGCCTCGATTGCGCCGGCGATCTCGTTGTCGCGCTTGGTAACCTGCTCCTCAGCGCGCTTCATTCGTGTCTTGGCGAGAATGACATCGCGGTTCTCTTCGGTTTTGCCGAATTCGCCCTTCTGTTGCGCATAAGTGGCATAAGCACTGACCTGTTCGGCGATGGCCGCCTGAAGCAGTGAATCCTTGCCCCTTTCCTCTTCAATCCGTTTCTTCAGATCGAGCTGGAGCTGCGCGTGCAGCGCTCTTTCATCGGGAGCCGCCTTGTATTTGGCCAACTCCGCCTTGGCCGCCATGGCGCGATACTGCGCCTCGCTGCGCTTGAACTGGAGGCCCTGATACTCCGCGGCGATGCCCGCTTTCCTGGCGCTTTGCAGATCAAAATCATTCTTCTGCATCAGCTCGGCTTTGGTCTTGTTGAGCCGTTCGATGTACGCCTCCTGCTCGGCCACCTGCTCGCGAAGCTTGCGGCTGCGCACGCCGTCGCGCCCCATGACTCGCTCCGCGCAATGCTCCACAAACGCATCCGCAAATGCGTTCACCACCGCCGCCGCGACGAACGGGTCGGCCTTCTCGGTGTGAATGGAGATGAGTTCCGGCGTGCTCTTCACCTGCACCGCGTCGCAAATCCCGCGAAGCTTGTTCGCCACCATCTTCTGCACCGCCGGATCGTTAAGGTCCAGACCTCGCAGCCACGGCAGTGCCTGCTGCAATTCAGGCTTTGCCGCGGCCTTGAGGCTGATTTCGGGTTTGGTCAAAAGCTCCATGTGCGTCCGCACGATGTCCGCCGGATCGCTCGCGACCACGTTTCGCTGCTGCTGCGCCGACTGCACCAAGGTATAGAGCACAAGCGATTCCGTTTCGTACGTCGGCGCTACCAGCCGATTCGCCGCCAGAATCCCGCCGCCCCCCACCACCAGCGCCACCAGCAACACCAGCCACCACCGCCGCAGCACCGCTCCCAGGATATTGATCCCCGCCGGCTTGGCCGCCGCGACGCCGCCGCCGCCCATGTAGGGGAGGACTTGCGAGGAGCCGATGTCGATGACCTGAATCATCGCCGGCCCATTGGGCGTGTTGATCGTGCCCATGGGCAGGCTGTTCTGCATCCGCTGAATCGCGTCCGAGGGAACGTTGTTTTTTCTTCCATTCATGATTTCACCAATGGCAAACTTTGTTGCGACACCCGTTGCCTTGCCCAAACATGTCCGACCCTGCCGGCCACTAAACCGCTTGCCGTGCGGCCGGCCGAAAGCTGTTCCAAATCCGCCTCCACCATCGCCTCGCTCCACCCAGATCCGCCGGCGACAGATCCATGCTGCCGCTGAGGCTCTGCCTCTCGGCCGCGCTGAGATTCGTCTCCACCACGATCGAGCCGCGCACCTCGACTCCGCTCGACACCACCGCGTCGGCGGCCATCACCGTCTGCTCCACCATCGCGCTCTGCCCCACCCGGGCGCCGCGCCACATAATCGACTCGTGTACCACCGCATCGCGCTCAATCTCGCATTCGGGCCCGACAATCGCCGGCCCGATCACCACCGCATCCGCCAACACCCTGGCTCGTGGACCGATATAAGCCGGCCCGACGATTCGGGCCGTGGGATGGATATAAGCCGTCGGATCAACCCACACCGTCGGCACCTTGAACGGCACCGCCTTCATGAACTGCTCGCGCAAATCCACGTCATCCAGGATCTCCACCATCGCGTTCAGGTAACACTCCTCGTTGCGAATATGGATCACCCGGCCGCGAATCGGCACCGCACCCACCTTCAATCCGCTCTCCACCAGCCGCGGAATGAGCTGCTCCTTCATGTCCTGGTAGCCGCGCTTCTTGATGTGCTCGAGGATCGAGGGCTCGCAGACATAAATTCCGTTGGGCTTGAGCGCACACCGCGAAACATCGTCGTCATTGGTGGCCGCAACCGTCATGGCCGCGCCGCTGCGGCGATGTTCCTCAATCAGATGTTTGAAATCGACGTTCAGCAGGAGACACGCGCCGTGTACCACGATAAACGTCTGGTCCCCCAGCCAGTCTTCGCAATCCTTGATGCATCCGGCCGCCCCGCGGGGAAGGCAATCTTCGTTGTAATGAATGGTGACATCCGGGCTGGGGTGATGCCCCAGCGAATCGATGATGTCATGGGTTCGCCCATTGGCGCTGATGGCCATCTCGCCAATTCCCGCCTGGCGGAGCGCCTCCAGCACGTGCTCGATGATGGATCGATCGGCCAGGGGCCAGAGGGCTCGGGGCGCCTGCCGCGATAGCGGGCACTGCCCGAATTCCTGTCCGCCTGCCAGTACAACCGCTTTCATTCGATCTGTCCCTTCCTTGCGCGCAGAATCCACGCACCGGTGAAGTTTCAAATCTTCACCGCCGGATGTGCGGAGCAATTTCAGTCCGCGCCAGCCGGTGATTTTTGATTCTGCCGCAAGAAGCTTTCGGGTTGTGCGGGCGATGCCGGCGGGCTACTGCAATGCCGGCCTGCCCCGGGCTTTTCTGCGCTGTCGCGCTTCAGCCAACCTTCGACCAGGAGCACCCGAACCGCGTTACATCATCCCCATCACGGAGGGGACAAATCCGGGGCGACTCTCGCCTGGCACACGCTGGAGGAGCTGTGGAAATGGCTTTACTCAACTCCAAATCTCCCTGGCGTTCCAAGCGGGATGGAGCAACTGTCGTGCCGATTCAGCCGGACCAGCGGCCGCTGGTCCGGTATTGCGGATTGCACCTGAAAAAGGCCGCTCGTCAGCGCGCATTTCTGGTCAGGTCAGACAAAACTGTCCCGTCAGTTTGTCAAAAGTTATGGCTGAGGCCGTTCGTGGAAATGCTTCGCGCCCCACTTTACGCGCGTTTGCCGTACATCACGTCATAGTACTTGAGGTACTCCCCCGTTTTGATCGACCCCCACCATTCCTCATTCTCCTCGTACCAGCGGATCGTCGCCGCAATCGCCTCCTCGAAATGATGCCGCGGCTGCCACCCCAGCTCCCGCTGCATCTTTCCCGCGTCGATCGCATAGCGCCGGTCGTGCCCCGGCCGGTCCTTCACATATTGCACCGACTCATCCCATCTCTTCCCCATCAAACGCAGGATGGTTTCGGTAAGCGTGCGATTGTTAATCTCATTATTGCCCCCGATATTGTAGACCTCGCCCGCCCGGCCTTTTGTTAAGACGCTCCACACCGCGTCACAATGATCCTCGACATAGAGCCAGTCGCGGACATTCAGTCCATCGCCATAAAGCGGCACTTTCTTCCCCTCAATCAAATTCGTCACGAACAGCGGGATAACCTTCTCGGGAAACTGGTACGGCCCGTAATTATTCGAGCAGCGCGTGATCATCGCCGGAAACATGAAGGTGTGATGGTAAGCCCGTACCAGGCAATCCGCGGCCGCTTTGCTCGCGCTGTACGGGCTGTTGGGAGCAAGCGAAGTTTCCTCGGTGAATTTG
>JBGPEF010000155.1:0-10362 GCA_041482675.1 Tepidisphaeraceae bacterium
CAACCCTCAAACCGGCGTCATCATCGGCTTCAACGCGCGTAGCGTCGTTGGTGATTCGTATAATTTCCCGCTGACGGTGGCCGACAACATGTGCTCGGGGTATGGGTATCCGACGGGGTATATCTTCGAGATTCTGCGCGGGCGGGGGCTGGTTTATGATGCGAACGCGATGATCTTCCCGGGGCGAAGCGCGGAATATCCGGGGGCGTTTCTGGCGTATGCGGGGTGCGATGCGAAGAACGCGGATGCGTGCATTGATGTGATCCTGGAGAACATCGCGCGGCTTCAGGGGACGGCGGAGGACATGCAGCCGGACTGGTTTGAGAGGTCGAAGAAGCTGATCACGACGGCGGATGCGTTGAACAATCAGACGGCCGCCGAGCAGGCGCAGACAGCGGCGCTGGATGAGCTTTTTGGATTGGGCTTTGACTATCACGATCATTTTGCGGAAAGGATCAATGCGGTTGTCATTTCGGATGTGCAGCGGGTGGCAAAGCTGAGGCTCAATGAGTGCATCATCACGGTGACGACGGACCATCCGGAGATGGTGAAGGCGAAGGAGGGGGTGCGGACGTATACGAAGTTTCCGCCGGTGGATTTGACGCCCAAGGGAGTGGGGCATGATGCGAAGTAATCATGTTTGATAGCAAGACATCCATCGCGGATTTCGTAGCGGCGACGGCCGCGCGACAGCCAGCGCCTGGCGGCGGATCGGTGACGGCGCTGGTGGCGGCATTGGCCGCGGCGCTGGGGGAGATGGTCATTAACTACAGCGTTGGAAAAAAAGGGCTGGAGGCGCATCAGGCCGATCTAAAATCGGGCCTGGGCGAACTGACAAGGGCGCGGCAAATACTGCTTGATCTGATGGTGGAGGATCAGGCGGCGTACGAGATGCTTTCGGCGGTTCGCAAACTTCCGGCCGATTCGCCGGAGCGCGCGGGGAAGATGCCGGCGGCGCTGCTGGCGTGCATTCGCATTCCTGAGGCGGTGGCGGCGACGGGAGTGGCGGTTTTGCAGAGGTGTGATTCGCTGGTGGAGCAGGTGAATCCGCATCTGCTTTCGGATCTGGCGGTTTGCGCGGATCTGGCGATGGCGGCGATTCGCTGCGCGATTTACAACGTGCGGGTGAACATCACAGCGCTGGATGATCCGGCGGATCGATTGGCGGCGGAAACGACCGTCGGGCAGATTTTGAGCCATGCGTTGTTGCTGATTCAGCGGGTTGCGCCGCGGATTTGGAACCGCGCGGACAAGGGCTGATGCTTGAACTTTGGGGTTTTATCCCTCATCATGCTTTGATCTTTTCATGGAGGTGATCTTGAGCACGGCCGCTCCAAGCAAACAGCAAACGACGGGTAATACCGGGGGATATGACGTGGCTCGTTCACAGGGACGATGCGCGGTCTGTAATAAAGCGATTGAGCCTTCGACGAAGTATGTCGCGGCACTGACGGAGACGCCGGCGGGGTTTGGGCGGATTGATTGCTGCCTCGATTGCTGGCCAAAGCAGGATCGCAAGGATGTCATCGCCTTCTGGCAGACGCTGATGGCGCGGCCGGAGCAGAAGAAGAGGGTTTTTGTTGATGACACGGTTTTGTGTGAACTTTTTGAGCGATTGGGAACTGTAACGGAGATGCCCAAGCTGTCGTTTCGTTTTGTGCTGGGACTGATTCTGATGCGCAAGCGGCTGGTGCTGTATGAATCGACGCGGATGGATCAGGAGCGGGAGATTTGGGCGGTGCGGATGAAGGGGCGGGATGACAAGCTGGACCTGCTGAACCCCAGGCTGGATGAGGCGCAGATTCGGGAAGTGACCCAGCAGCTTGGGGAAATTCTCCACCAGGAACTTTGACGATGCCCACCCTCCGCGACGGGTTTCGCGCTGCCGGGCATGGAATCCCGCTGCTGACGATTCTGTTTTTTGCCTCGTGCTGTAGCCATCCTCCGCCGCCGCAGGTTGGTTGCTGGGGACCGACTCTCCCCATGGCCGATCTGGTGCAGCGCATCAACGAGAACAGTTCGGCCATTCCCACGCTCTATGCCCGCCAGGAGATTCAGGCCGATCTGTACGACAAATCGCGCAATAAGTCGTTTTACGTCAACAGCTCGGGCGACATCTTTCTGCGCAAGCCGCGAGAGCTGCTGCTTCGGGGCCGCCACGATCTGGCGGGCAAGATTTTCGAGATCGGCAGCACCCAGGAAGTCTTCTGGTTCACTGTTTATCGGGATGAGGACACTCGTTACTGGGGCCACTATCGCAACATTGGCAAGCCCTGCATGGACGAAATGCCGATTCGCCCCGATCTCATTGGGGAAGTCCTTGGGATCACCGATATTTCCACCAATTTCCTGGACACACCTTTTCCGACGATGCGCTTCAACCACGATCAGTGTGCCTACATGATCACATGGAACGCGCGACTGCCGGATCGGTTCTATGCCCAAAAAGAGATCTGGTACGACGGCAAGAGCTATCTTCCGGTCAAGGTGATTCTTTATGATGTGAACGGTCGAGTTTTGGTGCGCGCCAACCTCACCAATCACCGGCCGGTCGAGGTTGCGAATGTGCCGCAGGAGAAGTGGCCGCGGATCGCGACGTCTTACTCCTTGTTGTTTCCCGAGAGCAAGTCGACAATGATCCTGAAGCTGTCCGACCTGGCGCTGGTGAGCAAGAATGGCCATCCCAGGGCGGGCACGATTGTCTTCAAGGATGATTCCGACGTTTCCAAAGTCATTCAGGTGGATGAGGCCTGTGAGAAATAGAGCTCATCTGCACTTGGCCGTGGCGCTGCTGATTCTGGTGCGCGCGTCGGTTGCGCTGGCCGCCGAGCCGCCGGATGTGATGGTGCATGGTGGGGGGAGGACGACGGGGGCGAACGCGATCAATCCGGTGTGGATCGCCAACGTGATCACCGATCCAAAGGATCCGGCCGGGCCGGGGACGATGATTCTGTTTCGCGAGAAGATCGGCGATGACAAGTGGCAGGAATTTCACCGCATCGCGTTTCGGGCGGCGGAGATCACCAGCCAGAGCTCCGAGCTGGTGGTGTTGAAGGACAATCGGATTTCCTGGGCGTGGTTTTCGGGGTCGGGGTCGGGGACACGATTTTCCTATGGGCCGGAATTGCCGGATCATCAGAAGATCCTGGCGATCGCGGGGGACCGCAAGTCGCTGTGGGCGATCGCGATGGCGACGTCGCGGACAACTGGGCCTTCGACGACCCGATCAGTCAATGCCACGACGTTGCCGGCAACCCGGCCGGCTTCGCCTCTGCTTCATCTGCTTTCGGGGGATACGTGGACGCCGGTGGATGCGCCGTGGCCGGCGGGGGTGGTGTTTGATGATCCGGACCAGGTGTCGATGACGGTCATCAACGAGAACCCGACGATCGCGATCAACACGGGGGATCGGTTCATTCAACTGCTCCAGTTTTCGCGGACGGCCAGGAGCTGGGAGAAACTGAAGCGGATTGAGAGCGAGAAGAATCCGCCGCAGTGGTTCAAGGTGTTGAACTTTGCGGATCAGCCGGCGGTGTGGGTTTGGGCGGATGTGGAAGGAAGCCTGGGCGAAATCTGGACGCCGACGCGGGTGATCAAGCTGCCGGCCATCGCGGGGATTGGGCTGGGGGATGCGGATGTGACGGTGGCGGGTGACCAGATCTGGCTGGTGTATCGGACCAATCAGGGGAAGCTGTTTCAGCAACGGTTTAATCTGGATGGTTCGACGGCGGACGATAAGGCCTCGCCGGTGGTGTGGCTCAAGCCTGCCGATGGCAGTGGGCGGGGCGACTGGATGACGGTTGGGGCGATGACGATGCTGACGTTTCTGATTCTCATCGTGCTGCTGCGGCGACGGGCGGCGGCGAATAAGGATGGGGGGGATGAGAATGAGTCGGATGATTCGCAGTAGGCTCGAAATTCCTCACCACGAAGGTCACGCAAGCACGAAGAGCAACTCGGGGTAGAGCGCGGTGTGGAGGGGCGTTGATTTCATTCTTTCGGGTTTCTATTTGGCCGATTGAGCCCATTTGATGAGGATGTCGGCGACTTCCGGGCGGGAGAATTCGTTGGGGGGGCGCTGGCCGGCTTTGAGGGCTTCGCGGACCTTGGTGCCGGAGGGGGCGATTTTGTGCTCGGGGCCGTGGGGGCAGGTTTTGCTGGAGACGATGGCGGCGCAGGTCTTGCACCAGGCGGTGTGCTCGAATTTTAGAATCGTCACACCGATTTCCTCCGGCTTGAACTGGTCGAAGATTTTCTGGGCGTCGTAGGTGCCGTAATAGTTGCCAACGCCGGCGTGGTCGCGGCCGACGATGAAGTGGGTGATGCCGTAATTCTTGCGGATGAGCGAGTGGAGGATGGCCTCGCGCGGGCCGGCGTAGCGCATGGCCAGGGGCATGACGGTGAGCATGGTGCGGTCTTTGTTGTAGTAGCTGTCGATGAGGACCTTGTAGCATTCCATGCGGGTGTCGGCCGGGATGTCGTCGGATTTGGTTTCGCCGACGAGGGGATGAATGAGGAGGCCGTCGGTCATTTCCAGGGCGCACTTGGTGAGATATTCGTGTGAGCGATGAATCGGATTTCGAGTTTGAAACGCGGCGATGGTTTGCCAGCCGCGCTTTTCAAAGGCTTCGCGGGTTTTGGCGGGGGGGAGGCGATAGTCGGCGAATTCGGGCTCGTGGGTGGTGGTGATGACGTCGATGGGGCCGGCGAGAGCCGTGTTGCCCTGCTTCTTGATGATGGCGACGCCGGGGTGGGCTTCATCTTCGGTACGATAGACGTTGGGGATTTCTAGGGCTTTGTCGTGCGGATATTTCTCGGTGATCTGCATGAGGGCGAGGAGGCGGCCTTTGTCATCCTTGAGGGCGACCTTCTGGCCGACGTTGATCCTGGCGGCGACGTCGTCGGGGGGGCAGAGGGTGACGGGGATGGGCCAGACGGTGCCATTGGCAAGGCGAATGTCTTTGCAAACGGAGGTGAAGTCTTTTTGGCCCATGAACCCGGTGAGAGGGGCGAATGCGCCGGTGGAGATCATCTCCAGATCAAAGTACTCGCGAGGGGAAAGGGCGATGGCGGTGAGAGATTCGGCCTGTCGCGTGGCATCCTGGGCGGCCTGGCCTTCGAGGATGCGATTGACGAGTTTTCCGCCGTGTGGGGCGATTAATGGCATGTGTGCTCCAGCTCCTTGATACGAAAAAGGTCGGACGAAGATAGCGGGTTTTGGAATCGGAACAAGGGGCATGTTGCTTGCGAATTTCGTAGGGTGGGGCTTGCCCCACCACAGTCCCGGGCAGTGGTGGGGCAAGCCCCACCCTACGGGTTGCTCAATATCGGAATATCCTCCAGAATCTCCCCCCATGAAGCAGCGGGCCGTGAAGTGGGCCAAATTTGTTCTGAGGTGGGGGATCGCCGTGGTGGGGATTTGGTGGGTGCTTGCGCAACCCGATATGCAGTTTCGGGATCGGGTGTGGATTTTGGATGCGAAGAATCATCCGGCGCCGGCGAGGTTGAGCGCCTATGCGGATAGGGGGGAGCAGTCGGCGGTTTTTGAGATTTATGACCCGTGGGATTACCGGCGGCGGGTGGTTTCGCGGAAGGAGGCGGTGAATCGGCCGGATCAGAAGGAGATGGTCCTTACATACTTTCCGGCCTCCACCACGCGGGCGCATGAATGGGGGAAACATGGGAAATTGCTGGCGCTGGATTTGTCGGATGATCTGAAGCGGGTGCAAAGAGTCCTGGTGGAGGATGCGGAGAAGGGGGAAGGGGCGTGGATCGCGCCGTCGCAGTTGAAGACGCCATACGTGCTGCGGGTGCCGCATCCGAAGCTGGAGGTGGGGATTTTCACGCTGGTGTGGCTGGCCAATCCGTATCTGCTCATCCTGTGCGTGCTGATTTTTCCGGCGACATTTCTGATCACCACGATTCGCTGGCACAAGATGCTGGAGGCGCTGGATATTCACATTGGGCTGGGGCGGACTTTCGTGCTGAACATGGTGGGGGCGTTTTACAGCACGTTCATGCCGGGATCGACCGGGGGCGATCTGCTCAAGGCGTATTACGCGAGCAAACATACGACGCACCGGACGCGGGCGGTGCTGTCGGTGATTATCGACCGGGTGATCGGGCTCCTGGGGCTGGTGGTGATGGGGGGAGTGATGGCCAGCATTCAATATTGGAGGTCGCCGACGCCGGATGATCCGGCCACGCGGGCGTGCAGAAGAGTGGCGGTGGGATCGGCGCTGATCCTGAGTGGGGTGATCGTCGGCGGGGCGGTGTTCTTTTTGCCGGCGCTGCGAAGGATCTTCGGGCTGGATTACATCCTCTCGAAGCTGCCGATGCAGAAGCACGTGCAGCACGCGATTCAGGTGATGAGAATTTACAAGGGGCGGCCGGGGTTGGTGCTGTGGGCGCTGCTGGTCACTTTTCCGGTGCACATCACGGTGGTGATATCGGCGATGCTGGCGGGGAAGGCGTTTGGGCTGCCGCTGCCGGCGCTTTATTACTTTGTGGCGGTGCCGGTGATCGTGCTGGCGGGGGCGATTCCGATCTCGCCGCAGGGGGCGGGGGTGATGGAGTTTTTTGCGATTCATCTGACCCGGCAATATGGGGTGACGGTGGGGCAGGCGTTTGCGTTGACGATGTCGATCCGGTTGGTGCAGATGGCGTGGAATCTGACGGGCGGGATATTTGTTTTCAGGGGAGGATATCACGCACCATCGGTGAAGGAGCAGGAGGAGATGGAACATGATGAGGATGAGGGGCAGATTGCGGAGAACGTTCAACGTGCAACGTCCAACATTCAACCTTAAACGGGAGCGCTCGTGCTGCTGCGGATCGACCGGGTGATGATGCGGGTGCCGAATGTGGGGGCGGCGGTGAAGTATTATTGTGAAGTATTGGGGATGAAGCTCCTGAAGGAGCAGAGGGGGGCGGCGGCGTTGCGGTTTGCCCAGGGGGAGGGGGAACTGGTGCTGCACAGCGATCCGGATCAGCCATCGGGGGAGGTTTATTATCTGGCGGAAAGTGTGCGTGAGCTTTTTGAGAAGCGCGCGGAATTGAAATTGAACTTTGTGCAGCCGCCGAAGGTGGCGGGGCGGGGATATCGCGCGGCGATTCGCGATCCGTATGGGAATGTTCTGACGATTGTGGATCGCACGAGCGAAAGCGGCGGAGGCGGCGTGGAGGATGGGAAGGCTTTGGGAGCACTGTTTGAGGGAGTGGCGGAGAAAGTGGAGGTGAAGAGGGAGGAATTGATTCGGATTTATCAGGAGATTGGCAGGACGGCAGATGATCTGCCGTACACGCCGGACTTCAGGAAGCTGCACGTGGCGTATGGGGCGAAATTTGCGGGGAACAAGCCATCGGAGGCGGAGGTTTGGCGGCAGCTTTTGAATTTGCGGAAGGCGGGGAAGTTGCCCAAGCTCGGCGAGGCGAGATCGCGGCCGCCGGAAATTGAAGAGCATGAGAGAGAGAAGCTAAAGGGACTGGTGGGGGAAGAGATGGGCAAGCGGGACCGGCTGCCGTACACGGAAAAGTTTGCGAAGCTGGTGGATGAGTTTAATAAGGGGAAAAAGCCGACGCTTTCGCCGCACCTGGTCTGGCGGCTGGTGGCGACGCTGGCGAAATAAGGATGGGCATGCTGCTGTTTGTCTCGATTCCGTTTGTGCTGCTGCTGGCGGCGATTGCGCTGATGCCGTTTATCCATCGGCACTGGTGGGAGCATCATTATGGCAAGGTGAGCGTGGCGCTGGCGGCGATTGTCGGCGCGTATTACCTGTTTGCGGCAGCTTCGGCGGGGCCGTGGGTACACAGCATGGTGGATTATGTCAGCTTTATTGTGCTGCTGGGGTCGTTGTACGTGGTGAGCGGGGGAATTGTGATTGGAGTGGGGCGGAAGGCGACGCCGCTGGCGAATTCGATCCTGCTGCTCTTCGGGGCGGTGATGAGCAATGTGCTGGGGACGACGGGGGCGTCGATGCTGCTGATTCGGCCGTTTTTGCGCATGAATCAGGCGCATTTGCGGCCGTATCACGTGGTTTTCTTTATCTTTATTGTGTCGAACGCGGGGGGACTGCTGACACCGATTGGTGATCCGCCGCTTTTCCTGGGATATCTGCGCGGGGTGCCGTTCTGGTGGAATCTGAACAACTCGCGATGGGTGTGGGTGTTGGTGATTGGGCTTTTGCTGGCGGTGTTCTTCGTGCTGGATGCGCTGGATCACAAGCGGGGGGCGAGGAAGCATCCGGATGATCCGGGGCCGGCGGTGCACATCGTGGGGATTCATAATTTTCTGTTCATCGGGCTGATCGTGTGGGGGGTTTCTCAGATGGGATTCGCGGAGGTGATCGGGGTGATGCATCGGGAGGGATTGAATGTGAAGTTGATGGGGCGGCTGATTTTTTCTCGCGAGCTGGTCATGTTGATGGCGGCGGGAGCGTCGCTGGTGCTGACGAGGAGGCCGATTTATGAGCGGAACGCGTTTTCGTGGGGGCCGATACGGGAGGTGGCGCTGCTGTTCTTTGGATTGTTCTCAACAATGCCGCCGGCACTTCAGGTGCTTGGCGAGCATGCGGGATTGATCGCGCCGACGACGCCGGGGCAATATTATTTTGCGACGGGAGAATTGTCGGCTGTGCTGGATAATGCGCCGACGTATCTCGCCTTTCTGGAGCTGGAGCTGGGGAGGGTGGAGCAGGGGAAGATGGCGCTGCTGCTGGCCGACCCGCGGTTTAATAAGAGCCTGCTGGCGATTTCGCTGGGGGCGGTGTTGTTTGGGGGGATGACGTACATCGGGAACGGGCCTAATTTCATGGTGAAGGCGATTGCGGAAGCGAGCGGGGCGAAGACGCCGGGGTTTGTGGGGTATGTGGTGGGATATAGCTTGCCGATTCTTTGCCCGATCTATCTGCTGGTCTGGCTGGTGTTCCTGCGCTGAACCAAGGATAAGAAATCGCAAAGGCGCAGAGGCGCAGAGACGCGGAGAAGACAACGGAAGTTGGGGAAATGCACTATGAGTAGGCGTGAGAGTTGTTTGGTTTTTATTGATGGCAGGAATCTGTGGCGCGGCCGTGCGCGCGGAGGGGGTTTCGTTCCGGCAGGATGTGGAGCCGATTCTGACCAAGGCGGGGTGTAATGCGGGGCAGTGTCATGGGAAATTGGCGGGGCAGAATGGGTTTAAACTTTCGTTGCGGGGGTATGCGCCGGAATTGGATTATCTGTGGCTAACGAATGATGTGGGCGGGAGGCGGATTAATTTCGCTGCGCCGGGGGAGAGTCTGATGGTGCTCAAGCCGCTGGGGAAGGTGCCGCATGAGGGGGGAAAGAAGTTTGCCGAGGGATCGAGGGAGCATCAGACGCTGGTTCAATGGATTGCGGAGCGCGCGCCCGGGCCGATGCCGCTGGACAAGGAGAAGGATGCGAGCCGGTTGGAGATTGTGCCGGCGAGCAGGGTGATGAAGGTGGGGGAGAGCTTGAAGCTTTCGGTTGCGGCGCATTATCCGGATGGGCGGGTGCGGGATGTGACGTGGGTGAGCAATTTCTATTCGAATGATGAGGCGACGGTTTCGGTTGCGCCGGATGGAACGGTAAAGGCGCTTCGAGCGGGGGAGACGGCGGTGCGGGTGCATTTTCAGGGGCAGGTGGCGGTCATCATGTGCACGATGCCTTATGAGAATGCGGTGGAGGCGTCGGCGTTTGCGGAGAAGAACAATGGGGTGGATGAATTTGTGTTTGCGAAACTGGCGGCGCTGAAAATTCCGCCGTCGGGGCTTTGTGATGATGCGACGTTTATTCGAAGGCTGTTTTTGGATGCGATGGGGACGTTGCCGGATTCAGCGGAGGTGAAGAAATTCGTCGCGGATAAGAGATCGGATAAACGGGCGAGGCTGATTGATGACGCGCTGGGCCGGCCGGAGTTTGTGGACTTTTGGACGCTTCAGTTGTGCGATTTGCTCCAGAATCGCAAGGAGCGGGATCACGACGTGCGCGGGGCCAAGGGTGTGAGGGATTTTGCGGTGTGGATGCGCGGTCAGGTTGAGAAGAATCGCCCGTGGAATGAATTGGCGAGGGATGTGCTGACGGCCAGCGGGGATTCGACCAGGCAGCCGCAGATTGGATATTACATCGTGACCATGGGGGAGAAGTCGCAGGTGGAGCAGTCGGAGCTGCCGGATTCGGTGGCGCAGGCGTTTCTGGGGACGCGAATCGGGTGCGCGCGGTGCCACAATCATCCGCTGGAGAAGTTTACGCAGGATGATTACTACCATTTCACGGCCTTTTTCGCGCGATTGTCGATGAAGCGGGAAAGCTCGGAGAAGGGGCCGACGATTTTGCAGGCTTCATCGAGCGAGGAAGAGGCGAAGA
>JBGPEF010000156.1:0-10300 GCA_041482675.1 Tepidisphaeraceae bacterium
GCCGTCATACCCTCTCCCAGTACTCTGGGAGAGGGCAGGGTGAGGGCCGATGATGACGCCAACAATAAGCCCTCACCCCAACCCTCTCCCGGCGTACCGGGAGAGGGAGTAAGAGGGCGACATGCGATTGCCCTGGAAATGTCAGTGCCGGATATAAAACTGGTTGAACTCCCCCGTCGCCTGTGCCGTCGTCTTATCCACCTTTTTGATATAGCCGTTCATTTTCTGATTGATGTCGTCGACCAGCCCACTGATTTCCCCATCGGGACCTTCCATCACCAGCTCGACCCGTCCGTCGGCCAGGTTGCGGACGTATCCGAGCACGTTGTATTGAAGGGCCAGGTTTTGGACGGTGTACCGAAAGCCCACTCCCTGAACCCGTCCCGAAAAGTAGCACGTGTGCCGGAGCATGGGTGCCTCGACGAATGACGAGGGTGAATATTAACATGCCGGGGAATACTGCTCTAGATGAATTTTAGTGCGGCGCTTCGTGGGACGGCGATTCTGGGTCTTGAGGAACTCACGGCCCATATGACAAATATCGCTCTTCAACTGGGGCGTCCAGGGAATAGATTTCCCTTTGAGGCCTTCCAAGAGCATTTTCTCCAACTCCTCAAGAGTCCGGGGTGAGATGGGCGGACGCCTCATAGCGGCATTATATTCCGATCTTGATCAACTTCATTACGAATGCCACTGCGACGACAGCTCGTCGTACGCGACCTTTTTCATATATGCCTGAAACGCCTTATCAATCTCCGGCAGTTCCATCCCCAGGTAATGCTCGAGCATCGGCTTGACCGCCTTGCGGTTCCAGGGGGCGATCGCACGGGCGTGCGACTTGGTGGGATCATAGACCGTGCCGGCCGCGGTCTCTTCAAGCCATTTCTGGAGGGCTGGACGGTATTTTCCGTTCTCGCCCTCATACAGAAATCTGGCGAACGTCCAGCACTGGGCATAAAACGCATCGATCCGATCGTTGGACTCGCCGACGATGTCGCCGGCGTGCATGGAGATCAGTTTTTCCAGCGGCCAGGTGTCCTTGGCATCCATCGCTTTGCGAAGCGTCTGGGCCCGCTGCGTGTTCACTGACAAATTCCAGCGCGGCAGACGATCTTTCCAGGAGATGGTCTCAAACATGCACGCCAAACCCTCTTCCAGAAACGGCGGCATTCTTCCCTTGAAATATCTACCGGCGAACTGGTGCCAGCCTTCGTGGGCGGCCACGGCAAACGTGCCTTCGCGGCCGATGTAGTAGGCCACGTATCGGTCGTAGATGGTGTAGCCGCCGCTACGGATCTGGAGATAAACCTTGGCGTCGTTGCCGGCATATTTCTGGGTATATTCATCCCACTCGGAGCGCCAGCGGAAGATGAAGCAGTCCATGGGCCGATCTCCCAGCGGCACGCCGGGCGCGATCTGCTGATACATCGACAGCGCCCCCTCCATCACCTGCGGCAGCAGGTCCAGAACCTCATCCTCCTTGATCGTCGTGTAAACGTGATAGTGCTTCGATTCCAGCAGCTTGGCCTTCTCCTCGCCGAAAGCCCACAGTTGCACCTTGGTCGGCGCAGCCTCGGCCGGACCCTCCCACTTCCCGAGCGTCGGCTGGGAACAGCCGATAATCAGGAGCCCCGCACAGAACCCCAGGCGCGAAAAGAGCTGTCGCAGCATTAAGAGAACTCCCTTCTTTCCCGAAGCCCGTCAACTATTTGTGCTGCTGGGCACTGGCGGATAGGCCGCCAGTAGCACATCGCAATTGACGTTGCCCGTCATCGGATCACAATGGCACACATGCCCGCGATCCGGTTTGATATCATCAGCATCGGCACTCTCAGCCGGAATCGTTTGTGGAATGAGGCGCAGGAACTGCGCACCGCTCATTCCACCACGACCCTGATCAGGTCCGGCAACCGAAATATCCTCGTCGATCCCGGTTTGCCCGTGCCCGCACTGGCGGCCCGCCTCAATGAGCGGACCGGCCTGAGTCCCGACCACATCGATACCGTTTTTCTGACCAACTTCCGGCCCGATCATCGCGCTGGCCTGGCCATCTTCCGCAAGGCCAAAATCCTGATCCATGAGCTGGAGCAACAGGCCGTCGGTGAGCATCTTCAGCGACTGCTGGAGGAAGCTCCACTCCAGGACATCGACACGGGCCAGATCAAGCAGGAGCTGGATCTGCTGCAAAGCCTCAAGCCCGCTCCCGACGAGCTGGCCGATAATATCGACCTGTTCCCACTGCCCGGCTACACGCCGGGAACCTGTGGGCTGCTGCTGTCATTGCCGACCAGCACGGTTATGGTCGCCGGCGATGCCGTGCCGACTCAGGATCATTTCCTGGCGGCCCAGGTGCTGCCCGAATCCTGGGACATCAAGGCGGCCCAGGAATCGCTCCGCGAGGTCTACGAAATCGCCGACCTGATCATCCCGGGCCACGACAATATTTTCCAAAACCCGCGCGCGATGGGAATGTGATCCCAATGCGAACGTTTGCACTTCTGGCACGGGCGCCTCGCCCGTGTGTTCCACACCATAGCCCGCGGCTGACTTGCGCTGCGCCGGTAAGCCCTCCGGCGCAGGCGCTTCAAGCTTAAATTCTCGTCCTAAACTTCTGTCACTTCAACAAAATTATAGGTGCGGCCCTGACAAACTCACGCGTTTTGTATGCGATCTCACACAAGTATTACTTCCCCGCGCGGGGCAGGTTCGCATCAATCGCCTTGACGATTGATTCCTGCACCGCCTTGGCGCGGGCGTTGGCCCCTCCGGGGACACCGTTCATCAGGATCGAAAACGCATACCACTCGCCATCGCGGCCTTTGAGGTATCCGCTCAGGGCACTCACGTTCGCGATGTAACCGGTTTTTGCGATCACGCGGCCGCGCAGTTCCCGGAAGCGATTGTCCAGCGTCCCATCCTTGCCGCCGATGGCGAGGCTGCTCATGAATTCATCGCGATAACGCCCGACGAAGTTGGTTTGGAGGACCTGCACGATGGCATTGGCACTGACTCGATTGTCGCGCGAGAGACCGCAGCCATCATCGATCTTGAACTCCGTGTCGGCGATCCCGATGCGCTTCAAAAATCCCGAGACGGCCGCCCCACCGCTCTCCCATGAGCCTTCACCGCCCGCCGCCGCTCCGGCGCGTTTGGCCAGACACTCGGCATAGAGGTTGATGCTGTCCTTGTTGGCGCGGGCGAGCGCGGTCGATAGCGCGGTCTCGTGAACCGCCAGAACGGTGATGCCGTGATCCGCGGCGTTGGCCAATTTTGCCCGCACCGACCGATCGCGCCCCACCGATCCCGAAAACCGCACCCCGCCGGAGGACAAGGTTTCCGCCAGTACTGTCGCTGCCAATAAACTGGGATCGTGAACCGTGATTGACACGGTTACTTCAGTCGCCGTACACCCGCCTCTTAATGAGATCTCATTACTATTGGGCTGGCGCGTGACAATCACTCCGCCGCGGCCGCCGGTGACGCACGTATTTCGAATCGGCGCATATCGCGTGGGCGGCGTCATCCGATAGACCGCATCGCCCCCCGGCGCGCTCTTCACGGCCAGATCGACGCAACCGAGGTTGAAAGTCATTCCACTTATTTCGGCCGAGAACTTGCTCTGGAACTGCCTGGCATCCCAGCGGGGGTGCATCATGGCGGGCTCGAAGATGCTGTCGTCGACCAGCACATGCCGGAAAGTGCGGCCTTTGAGCTGGGCGGCCCACTGCTCGAAGACGGCCGTGGCCGATATACCGGATTTCCTTAGGAGCTCCGCATCCCCGAATGTCGGATCGCCATCTCCCACCAATATCAGGTCATCCCCGCGCTGCACCAGCATGGTTCGGAACTTGAAATCGGCCCCCAGCAGATTCAGGGCGGCCGAAGTTGTCAGAATCTTCATATTGCTGGCCGGCATGAGCAGTTGATGCTCGTTGTGCCGATACAGCACCCGCCCATCGGGCATGGCCTCGATAGCGACGGCGACACTGGAATTGCGAAGCAATTCATCGCCGAGGATGGTTTGGATGTCTTTTTGGAGATCAGCACGCCCGGTCGGCGCTGCGATGGCGATCAGGGCCATCCCAAGCAGAACCGAACGTATGAGAGGAAATCCGTGGTTCATCCATGAAACCTGTCGCGACCACCGTGTCGACTCGGACCTCGATTACATTATCGCGCTTTGACGCCATAGCAAGTCGGGCGGGCGTGCGGGACGTATTCTTTGTAGCTGTGCCGGACGTGTTTGAGATTGTCCGGCTACGTTGACAACTTGATTTATCTTTGCCTCGACCCCGATCACAATATACTATTGAAGTTCTGAAAGGACTTACGCAGACATGACGTTGGACACAAAGGAAGCGCTTCCATCGCCGCCCATCCAAGTCCCCGGCAACAACGGCCAGCCTCCGATTCAAACCGAGCTCCCCAAGCCCTGGACACCGCGCGACACCGAGACCCTTTACCGTGTGCGCGAGTGGGGGCAGGGATATTTTTCGGTCAATCCCGACGGCCACGTCGCGGTTCATCCCACTCAAGATCCGGCCGTGGAGATTGACCTGAAGAAGCTGGTCGATGAGCTGCGCGAGCGCGACATTCAGCCGCCGCTGCTGGTGCGCTTCACCGACATCCTCAAGCACCGCGTGGCCCGCATGCACGCGGTCTTCGAGCGGGCCATCCGCGAGAACGACTACAAGGGCCATTACCGCTGCGTCTATCCGATCAAGGTCAATCAGCAGCGCCACGTCGTCGAGGAAATCCTCGGCTTCGGCAAGGAATTTGGCTTTGGCCTGGAGGCCGGCTCCAAGCCGGAGCTGCTGGCGGTGATGGCGCTGGTCGATGATGATTCCACCCCGATCATCTGCAACGGCTTCAAGGATGATGAGTTCATCGAGGCGGTGATCCTGGCCACCAAGATTGGCAAGAACATCATCCCGGTGGTCGAGAAGTTCAGCGAGCTGGAGCTGATCGTCAAGTACGCCAAGCAGCACAACGTAAAGCCTTCGATCGGCGTGCGCGTGAAGCTTTCCGCCAAGGGCGCTGGGCGCTGGGAATCTTCGGGCGGTGTGCGCTCGAAATTTGGCCTGTTTGTCTCGGAGGTCATGGAAGCGCTCGAGTTTCTGCGCCGCCACGGCATGGGCGATTGCCTCAACCTGCTTCACTTTCACCTGGGCTCGCAGATCAACAACATCCGCAACATCAAGAACGCCATCATCGAGCTGACCCGCGTCTATACCGAGCTTCAGCGGCTGGGCGCTGGACTCCAGTATGTCGATGTCGGCGGCGGGCTGGGCGTCGATTACGACGGCTCGAAGACCAATTTCGAATCCTCCATCAACTATGGACTTCAGGAATATGCCAACGACGTGGTTTTCCACATCAAGGAAATCTGCGACCAGGCCGGGGCAGCGCATCCGACGATCATCTCCGAATCCGGCCGGGCGATGGTGGCGTATCACTCGGTGCTGGTGTTCAATGTGCTGGGCTGGTCGGGCTTTGCCCGCTTTGAGATTCCGGCCGAGCTGACTCCCGAGCAGCGGGCCGAGGTGCCCGCGCCGGTGGTCAATCTCTTCGACACCTTCCGCGGCATCAATGAGACCAACTACGCCGAGTATTACCACGATGCGCAGATGGCCAAGGATGCGGTGCTCAACCTGTTCAATCTCGGCTACTGCTCACTGGAGAACCGATCGCTGGCCGAGCGGCTGTTCTTTGGCATCTGCTCCAAGGTGCTGAACATGGTCCGCAAGATGGAATATGTGCCCGAGGAATTCAGCGGCCTGGAGGCGATGCTCTCCGACACCTATTTCTGCAACTACTCGATCTTTCAGTCCATGCCCGACTCCTGGGCGATCGATCAGCTTTTCCCGATCATGCCGATTCACCGGCTGGATGAAGAGCCGACCTGCCGGGGGATTCTGGCCGACATTACCTGCGACTCGGACGGCAAGGTTGACCGCTTCATCGACCGGCGCGATGTGAAATCGGTGCTTGAGCTTCATCCGTACGATGGCCGGGACTATTTCCTGGCCGCTTTTCTGGTCGGCGCCTACCAGGAGATTCTGGGCGATCTGCACAACCTGCTGGGCGACACCAATGCGGTTCACGTGAGTGTTGATGAGACCGGACGGTTTTCCATCGATGAGGTGGTCGAGGGCGACACGGTGCGCGAGGTGCTCCAGTATGTCCAGTTCTCGGCCGATGAGCTGATGCGGACCATGCGCAAGCGGGTGGAGAAGGCGTTGCGCGACCAGAAGCTCACACTGGATGAATCCCGCGTCCTGCTGCGTTTCTATGAGCAGGGGCTGGAAGGGTACACGTATCTTGAGTAGCGTTTGGGCGTGATTCCACAACAGGGGTGCCCCATGACAAGACTACTGTCGGTCTTTGCGGTTTTGCTGATCGCCTCGTTGCCGGCGGGCGCGGGCGAGTCGTTCACGGGCGGCAGCTACACGATCACCGCGCCGGATGGGTGGGTGAGGATTCCGCAGGATGTGGTGCAGACGACGATGCAGAAGGTCATGAACGGGAAGAACGCCACGACGGTTGATGCGGTCTTCCAGTTGCAGGGCCGGCCGTGGTTCACCTATCCCTACGTGATGGTGCAGACGGTGCCGTATCCCGGCCAGCCCAACGAGGCGCAGATGAGGGAGGTCATCAGGCAGATGACCGGGCCGGGATTCATGGACAAATCCAAGGGGAACATCACGCCGCAGGTGCAGAAGATCCTGGACGGCAACTCGATGAAGAACAGAGAGCTGGACACGAGCAACCAGACTTCCAACGCGTTTCACCAGCAGGTTGTCGAGCCATTCGGCAAGATCACCGGGATGATGAACACCCACTTCGGACGCCATGGCATGGTCAACATCAACTCGTATGCGCGGGAGGATGACTTCGGCACGTACATGCCGCAGTTTGGCCAGATCAACAGCTCGTTTGGGTGGAGCTCGGGGGAGGAGTATCAGGGGAAGAGCGCCAGATCTTCGGGCGAGCTGCTGGGCCGCATCGGGGCGTATGGGATCATCGCCATCATCGTGGGTGTGGTGCTGAGCGTCATGAAGAAGCGGAAGTCGGCGCGGCCTGGGGGCTAGATTGCGCCGGACCAGTCGGGGGGGAGCAGGAGCACGGGGATTCGGGTGTTCTTGATCAGTTCGACGGGGACGTTGCCGGCCAGCAATCTGGCGAAGACGTTTTTGCCGGTCAATCCAAGGACAATCAGTGTGGCCTGGCGCTCGACGGCGGTGTTGATGACAGCGCGGGCGATGTCGTCGGAGAAGAGGAGCAGGGTTTGGACGGTGATGCCGCGTTCCTGGAGCTTTTCGCGGAGGATGTTGATGGCGGCCTCGCCGTCGGCCTGTTCCTGCTCGCGCATCTGGCCGGCGCTGGGGCGGGAGACGTGAACCACGAGAACCTCGGCGGAGAGGCGCTTGGCCAGGTCGCTCATGGGGTCCAGCGCCTTTTGGGCGGCCCAGGGGCTGGAGACGGCCACCAAAATCCGGCTCATGCATTCAATTCACGCGATTTTGGTGGGGAAGTCAACGGGGGATGAGGTGTGGGGGTGTTCTGGGTGGGCGAGGTTCTTACGCCCCTGCCGGGGCTGGGGGTTGCGCGGCTTGGGCCACCCACGGCTCGCGCCGTGGGCTATCGTCTTGCGCCCCTGCGGGGCTGGGGGACGGCGGGTGAAGCCGCCGCTGTGGAATGTCGGGCAGGAGTGGCCGACCTACCGGAGGTGCGGCGAGCCGCACCCTACATGGTTGTTGGTGAGGGCGGGGTGAGGCCGGCACCACGGGTTGTTAGATGAGTTTGTTTTTTTCCATCAGGTCGCGGAGGCGGCGGAGGGCTTTGCCGCGGTGGCTGATTTGGTGTTTTTCAGTGGGCTCGAGCTCGGCGGTGGTTTTGCCGAGGGTGTCGATGAGGAAGAGGGGATCGTAGCCGAAGCCGTTTTCGCCGCGCTCTTCGCGGAGGATTCGGCCTTCGACGGTGTCGCGGGAGGTGAGAACGATCTGGCCATCCGGGGCGGCGAGGGCGAGGACGCAGACGAATCGGGCGGTGCGCTTTTCGTCGGGGATTTTGTCGAGTTGGTGGATGAGCAGGTAGTTGTTGTCGGCGTCGCCTTTGCCGGCTTTGTTGAGCTCGGCCCAGCGGGCGCTGTGGACGCCGGGGCTGCCGCCGAGGGCATCGACTTCCAGGCCGCTGTCGTCGGCGAGGGTGTGGGTGTTGAATTGCTTGGCGTAGGCGATGGCCTTGAGGCAGGCGTTTTGGAGGAAGGTTTCGCCGGTTTCTTTGACGGGTTGGAGGGCGGTGTGATGGGAGAGATCATCCCATTGGAATTTTTCGCCGCCGAGCATGTCGCGGAACTCGCGGATCTTTCCGGGATTGGTTGTAGCGATCAGTATTTTCATTGTTGGGACCCCCCTGGTTTGAGTTTGAGTCATCGATCCTCCAGGGATCGGAGCTTTCCGCCTTTGGAGGTGGAAGGACGCGGGGTGGACGGCGCTTGTGGTGGCGGCTGATCGGCCCCGGCGGCTGAAGCCGCCCCTACGGGTTGCTCGGGTTGGGCGCGGGTTGGATCGGGCGCGGTGGCGATGGTGGGAGGGGGCGGGGTGTTGTTATGAGGGATTCGGACGAGGAAGGAGGGGCGGGCGGGGGCGAGGCGCCTTTGGCCGGTGCGCGGGTCGACGACGACGGGCTGGACCACGCCGTTGACGGAGTGCTTGTCGAATTGCTTCATGATGGCCAGGAGTTGGGGGTCGAGGATTTCGAATTTGGCGGAGACGACGTTGATGGGTTTGCCGTCGGGGGTCATGAGGCCGGCTTCGCCCGGCTGGAGGTTGGGGATGGAGCCGGCGGTGACGAGGGGGACGGCGTTGGGATTGGCCATTTGCTTGACGTTGAAGGTGTTGGTTTCACGGACGGCGCTTTCGGGCCAGGCGCCGATGCAGACGGAGGAGGCGGCCGGGCCGTGGAAGTAGTAGGCATCGTAGCCCTGGGCGCGGGCGGCGCGGACGGCCTCGACGGCGGCGGCGCGGCGGTCGGGGCTGTCTTTATAGACGGCGACCTGGAGCGAGTAGGTTCCGGGGGCGCGGGTGAGATCCCATTCGGGGGGGGAGGCGGGGTCGGGGGTGTCGAGCTTGGTGAGGATGACGGTGTTGAAGAGGCGTGCGCCGCTGGCCGGGTCGGTGAGGGCGGCGATGGTCTTGCGGTCGTTCTGGGCGCGGGTGGATTCTTTGGTGTCCTTGGGGTCGTTGATGGAGCGGTAGAAGCCGTAGTAGAGGGTGGTCTGGCCTGCGCCGTGGAGGATGTACCAGTCGCGCATTTTGGTCTGGTTGATGAGGTTGCCGCGGAGGGCGCGGGCCTGGACGGCGTTGTCGGGGCCGGTGATGGTGGCACAGAGGATGGTCCACTCGGCGTCTTTGGGGATGTTGGGAATGGGTTCGTTTTGTATTTTGGCGTTTTGACTGGCTTCGCGGTGGGTGGATTGGGTGTTTTGGGGCTGGGTGAGGGAGGTTTGGGTTGAATTGGTCTGGGTGGGGGAGGTGCCGGAGCCGCCGCAGGAGAGGGAGGAGAGGGTGGCGGCAATGGTGAGAGAGGTGATGAGGGACTTCATGGGTGCAACTCCGCGTGACAAACGTCGAGTGGGATTTATATCAGAAATGGGGGAGGGGGTGGGAGAATGACGAATGACCAATGACCCATGACGAAAGAATGTCGAAAGGCCCCGCCTAGCGGGTATCCGGACGAAAATGGCTTTGTTTTGCATGGGAGTGGATGGGGAGGGTGAAAAAAAGGTGGTTGAAGGATGGAAATTGGTAAGTGATGGAAGGAGCGGTGGTTGCGGTTTTTCGCTGTCATAAAAGCGAGTCCTTTTCGAGTCCTTTTCGAGTCCTTTTTGGGTCCGGATCGAGTCCTTGTTGCGGCCGGATTGGGCCCTGGGGGAGGAAAAGCGAGTCCCGGAGGAAGAGTGGAACGCAGATGACATAGCGCGGCGGGGCCGCAACCAAATGACGAATGACCAATGACGAATGACGAAAGAATGTCGAATGACGAATGACGAAAGCCCCCTCACCCTGACCCTCTCCCCCGAGTACGGGGGTGAGGGAAAAGAAAACGGCGTCGTTAGAAAATTTGCGCAGGCTGCGAAGATTTTCACAGTTAGCAGTGCAGATGACACGGATTGGCGCAGATCAGAAATGAGGAGGGGAAATGGGAAACTATGCACACCGGGCCTCGCGGGGAGGCGTCTGATGGGGATCATTGTCCCAGTTGAGTAGCGAGCTCGATCGGGTGATCGGCTCCAAGA
>JBGPEF010000157.1:0-10265 GCA_041482675.1 Tepidisphaeraceae bacterium
CAATTCTCTTCGCCGCGGCCTTCACCATGGCGATGTCCGCGCTGGTTCAAGCGCAGCCAACGATCTACGGCACCATGTCGAATTTCGACGTGTTCAACCAGACGCAGGTCAATGCCTACGGCGCTGAGCTTGAGCTGGAAGGCGTGCATTCCAATGAGCTGACCAACACCTACCCATCCCATTACAGCAGCAAAACTCAGGTTGACTACTCCACGGGCACCGCCTTCGGCACCCGCATCACCTTCAACGGCTATACGTTCAATCCCAGCGGCTATATCGCCCCCACTGTCGGCCAATCCACCAATGGTCATTTCTGCGTCAACATCCAGGGGTGCGAGCACTTTGGATTCGCCGTCAATGTGCAGCCGACGGCGACTCGCTATTTTTGGCTCGACCAGAACGGCCAGCGAATCGGGACGGCGCCCCTTAGCGTGCCGACACCCACATGGTCGGTACAGCCACCCATGGGCGGAGGTCTTCCGGTGGTAGTTGCTCAGGTTCAGGTCCCGAAGCCCGCGGAAATCCAGCCGCAATTCCCGGATTCCGTCTGGATGAAGGTCTATGTGACGGAACTGGAACGCCCTGTCGATCTGGCCGAGTTGATCTCCAACGGGGCCGTCGTCCCCGATAGCCCCGCTGAAATCGAGACCGAATGGGAGCTGCTCGAGGGTGCCGTTCCTGCCGAGCATCAGGCTGATCTGGGGGACGGGAAAGAGGCAGTGATTCGGCGTTACGAGTTCTTCAAGTACACCGGAGCTTATTCCGAGGAGCATGAACCCATCTCCGCGTTCGTCCCCGGCGGCGTGCCGCCAGCCAATGAATTGGGCCCCTTCATCGCCGCCAACATGGCCGCCATCAACTTCGCCGAAGCCGTTCCCGAACCCGGAAGCGCGATCATCGCAGCACTGGGCATCGCAATTCTTCTGTCGCGCCGGCGATAATGAGTTGGCCAGGGCAGCCTGCTCATTTCTGGCCTTGTCGCACAACCTCCACCGAACACTGTGCCCGAGTGCTCATAGCCATCGAAACGCTTCCCAGGAGCAGCCGATCGATTCCGCGCAGTCCCTGCGCGCCAACGAAGATGCAATTGGCACCCCATTCGTCGGCCTCGTCAATCAAAACTTTCTTGGGTGAGCCCTGCCGCAGGATGGGAACGGCAGACAATCCGGCCTCAGCCAGGTGTGTTGCTGCCGATTTCGCGGCATGTAGACCCAGTTCCTTTAAATCAGTGCCATGTGCCACCAGCCAGTGTCCGCCAAATCCTTCCACCGGCGGCATCAGCAGCGACACCGGCTCTTCAACCGCCACAACCACACGGATCGAAGTACCCTTCGGCCAGGTCCGTTGTGCGACGCAGCTCACGGCAGCGCCGGCACAGGCCGAGCCATCCGCACCGAGAATCAGCCGAAGCGGCTCACCGGGGTTGGAATTGCTGCGCCGGGCAACACGAACGGAGCAATTGAGATCGTTCAAGACCTGGTGTGACACGCTTCCTAAAAACAGTCGTCCGAGGATGGATCGGCCGTGGGAACCGACGACGACGAGATCCGCACGCCACTCCTGAGACTGGCGTACCAGTCCGTGCCCCGGTGAGTCGGCGACTACGGAAATATCGACCTTCGCGTGCGGGAAGTGCTTGCGGAGCCATTGCGCGGCTTTTTCGGCCTGCGCCTGCGACTCGTCCATCGCGTTGGATGCGAGTCGCCTGGCAGTCGCCATGGCGTGCGGATAGAGATCATCGTAGCTGGACTGTAACGCGACCAGCTCGGACCAGATGTCGGCTACGGAGGCAACGCGCAGCTCCACAGCCGGCGGCAAACCCGCGAGCAGAAGATTCTCCTTCGCAATGTCAGCGCCGGCTGTTCCGTCGTAACCCAAGATGACTTTCATGTTGCACCTCGGTCTAGCAGTGAATCCGATCATTGCTTGTCTGTTATTTGCGGCCACCGTGCAGCAGCTTGAGCGGCGATGGCAGCTCCGCCCGCGACGACGGCAATCAGTGGATAGCAGCGAAAAACGAATTTTTTCCGAAAAGAGTCAACCGTGTCCCGTGGCTACAATTGCTATCGGAGCTTCGCCGCCTTGGAGATTTCCGCCAGCGTGTCGCTCAGATGATGGGGCAGCTCATGTTCTGCAACGTGCGTGTAATCGCTGTGTGTCGCCGAGACGACCATCTTTCCCACTTCTGCGTCCAGATGGTCCCTGAGCAGGCCCAGAAAATGCGGCGGAGCCACCAGGGCGAGCGAATCATATTTCTTGTGAACCCGCCCATCGTGCAGCGCGTGCGTAAGCTGCGCGGCAAAATGCTTTGCCTCGACCTCGTGAGGCGAAGTGCGAGGGTCCATGGCGGATAACACCTGCCGCCCTTTTCCCTTTGCCAGGCGGCCCGGTTCATCGCTGACCAACTCCTGCGCCCTCGCCCGGCCCTTGGGGTTTGAAAATTCACGAACAAGCTTAAGCCGCTGGCCATCTTCTAGATCAAAGATGCGAGCCCGGCTTGCATCGGCCACAAGGATCCAGGTTTCCATGACGAATCTTTCCGGGCGGTCTGCCCAAGTTATTTCGCGTTGGCATGGTCCGCGGCCCCAGCCGCGTAGGGATCCGATGGTTCGATGGTAACCTCCCATCGGAATTGAGCGACGATCCCTTTCCCATAGCGGTCCTCATACCGCACCAGCACCTCGAGCGGCGCGCGTGTACGGAGAGAACCTGGCAGCGTCCAGAATGCAATTGACGGGTAATCGACCGACGATCCTCTATTCCAAAGCGTTGCCGGCGGCGGCGGTGTGAATTGAGTGAGATAACCGTCCAGGGTTATCCGCTCCACGCGTACGTTTCGTTTGGGCGCGCCATCGCGATTGGTGAGCCGAAGGTTCAGACTGTGGGTGTATTGCACCGGGTCATACAATGATTTGAAATCTGCCTGGGCAAGCAAACCTTTCAGTTCCTGGTCGGGAAGTTTTGTTTCAATCTGATGCGTATCAGATGGAGGGGAAAGACTCGGCGGATCCGCCGGGCCGGTCCCGTTATTTCCGCAATCCGCTGCAGCAAAGGTCAGCAGACTTGCGGCCACGAGGAGAATGTACTTGCTGTATTTCATCGCGTTGCCTTTCTTCTTTGGGCGACAGAGCCGGCCGAACAAAGTCAGTCCAGCGGAACCTCCGCCGGATTCAGTTTCTCCAGCAGACGCTCACCGAACCTTTTCTCCTGAGGCAACTGTGGCATGGACGCCGGAGCGTGTGAGACGACAATCACGGGACACTTTGCCAACCGGGCCACTGCCGTTGCCGTGCTTCCCAGAAGGAGTTGCCCGACACGTCCGCGGCCATGGGTTCCGATGACGATGTAGTCGGCGCCGCGTTCCTCGCTCAAAGCGGCCACCATCATCGCGGGATCGCCCGCTTCTATGGTGGTTGCGGTTTCGATACTCGACGGCAGGAGCTTCTCTGATCTTCTGAGCATTTCCAGGCTGGACTCCCGCAGCGGGAAACTGTAATTCTCGGGCACATATCCTTGCTGCTTGAACAACTCTTGTGGGTTCAAGACATTGACGAGCAGGACACGCGACCCGAGCCTCAACGCAAGCTCGCCCGCGGCGGCAACGGCCCAAAGCGATGGTTTGGACCCATCCACCGCAACAACAACAAGGGGCTTTGCCGGCCCTTCTGCGCCACCGCGGTGGAGGTATTGCTTCACTCTTTCCTTGGCCTGCGCCAAGTCGATACTTCCGGACAAGACCTGCTCGACAGTGGCAGCGAGAGGGTGGCCGGAAATCGCCTCTGGTGAATGGAGCGAGCTTTCCAGGTCACGCTGTGCCGCCTCCCGCTGACGAGTTGCCAGATCGATTTGGGATCTTTCCGCGCTGAGATACTGCTCGGCACGAAGATAATCCTGTAAAGCCTGGGTTATTCGATCGGCTGACATTCTGATCTCCATCGGCCACGCTGGGCCGCTCAGGTGCAACTGAAATCAAATAGAAGCCAGCGCGAGCATTTTGGGGACTGAACCGCTCGCGTTGGCGCATCCTCCTCCTTCTCCTCCGATTACTGCCACAGGACGCGGATATCCCGGGGCAGCGTTCGTTTGACATCCTCTATTTCTCCGGGGCTGATGTGATTCTCAATCACCCGAAAAACGGCTCGTGTCGCTTCTTCGGCATCAATCGTTGGATCGTCGTGCAGTTCCGCCGCGATATGGTCCAGGAACTCCCGCTTCTTGCGTTCTTTTGATGCATGATGTGCCGGTTTCCATCCTTCGTAGTAGAGCCCGCGGATCAGCATCGGAAGCTGGGCTGCGAGATCTCCCACTTCGGCCAGGGTGAGCCGGTCGCGAAGCGCATGAAGGCTGGCGCGCAGGGCACGATAGGCCTTTGTCTGATCGGGCCAGCCCATGATTTTGGCAATGTCCTTGAGCCAGACATTGCTCGTGTGGATCGCACTTTCGAATGTTGGCACGGTTCTGGTTGACATAAATCTCTCCATCACCCGATCCGCGAGCTGTTTCCAAAATTAACTCACAACGCTTCGGTGAGCGGGCGCGCCGCCTCGACTTCTGGAGCTATCGCCTCCACCAGGTTGTTGATCTCGCGCCCCAGCCGCAGCAGAAGATCATCCGCGCTGACCAGGCCCACGAGATGATCCTGCTGATCCACCACTGGCAGCCTGCGCGCCGCATGTTTCCGCATCAGCTCCGTCGCATTGAAAATGTTGGCATCCGAGCGGATGGTCACGGCGGGCGAGGACATCGCCGCGCGGACTGCATCACGCCGGGTAAGCCCCCTGGCAGTCAGAGCCACGGCCAGATCACGATCGGTCACAATTCCGGCGACCTTGCCGTGTTCCAGGATGACCACGGTCCCAACATGGCGATCGGCCATCATGTCGCCAATCTGCCCGAGCGTGTCCTCTGGGGCCGCTGTGGTCACTTGTTTGCGAAACATTTTTCCAATAGTCATATGAAACTCCTTTCAAGCAATTAAAAGTCTCCCCTCCCGCGAGCCTGCATTACTCGGTCTTCACCGGCACGCGTTTGGGGCCGGCGCCTGGGATCTTGGGTGCGGTGATCGTTAAGACGCCCTTGTCGTACTTGGCATCCAGCTTGCCGCTGTCCACATACGTGGGCAGCGTAATCGTGCGAAGGAATGAGCCCGTGTGGCGCTCGTGTCGGGAGATGCCGCCGCTCTTGCTCCTCTTTTCCTCCTCACGTGAACCGCGCACCGTGAGCAGATTGCCGGAGACATCCACCTCGATGTCTTTGGCGCTGATCCCGGGCACATCCACGCGCAGCGCCAGCGACTTTTCATCCTCATTGATGTCGATCGCCGGCCAGGGCGCAAACTCGGCCGCAAAAGACCACGGCTCCCCAAAGAACTTGCGCACCCGTTCAAATGCATCGCTCATTTCCTGGCGGAACGCGGGCAGACCGCTGTCGCCACTCCGGGCCAGATCATCGCGTCCATTGTTCTTTCGAAATCGTTTAATGATGTTCATGATGTTCTCCTTCAGTTCTGAAATGGGTCAATGGTTTAGGTAGATCAGGCGCTCTGCACGGGAACCCGTCGAGTGCGCGATGCCTCGCTCTTGGGCACGTACAGGTTCAGCTCGCCCCTTGCCAAGGTTGCGCGGATTTCGGCGGCATTGACGGGGACGTCGATTGCGAATTCGCGCCAGAAGTTTCCAACGCCGTATTCGCGCCAAAGGTAGGCGCTGGGCGCCGGTCCACGCGGTTCCATGGTTCCGCTAATTCTCAGCACGCCGTTGTCGAACTGGACATCCGCAGCCTGCGCCTTCACGCCCGGCAGGGCGACCTTGAAGATGAACGCACTGCCCGTTTCGAAGATGTCCACCGACGGCATGTAAGATCGAGCCTGATCGACGCGCTCCGGCTGCGAAGACTGGATTTGCGTCTTTTCGTTCGTAGCTGTTGCCATGATTATTCTCCTTTTTTTTGAAGGGAATGGTCACCAGTCTAGTTGCTGGCGACCGCGATCCTCTTGGCCTCGCTGCGCTGTGACTTTGGCAGGCGAATTGTGAGCACGCCGTCGACCAGTTTGGCACTCGTCTTCTCCGCGTTGACATCCCAGGGCAAGTTAAAGGTACGCGTGAACGCAGACCGCGGGCATTCGCGACGAAGGCAGGTGTCGGAGGCACTTTCGTCATGTTTGTATCGGCCGCCAATTGTGACATCGCCGCCGCTGACGAGCACATTCACATCTTCAATGCTTAGCCCCGGCAGCTCTGACTCAAGAACGACATCGTCGCCCTCCTGCCAGGCATTGAACGCCGGGTACGCATTGATAGGTGCTGCGAGCTGGGAAAAATCCTCCAGCGGAGTTTCCATGAACTCGTCCAGGCCTTCCTGCAATCGCGCCATAGGTGAAAAGAAATCAATGAATCGACTCATGAGAAACGCTCCTTTCCGTTTTGTCAGATCGATTTAACTGTTCATCCAGAAGCCTACAGCTCCCGCAAGCGTCGGCTATCGGGCTCGCACCCGAATTGCAACTCAGCATCTTGCCCATGGCATATAGGAGTTTTGCTTATGCTGAATTCAGCGCCCGCGCCTATCTCCAACAAACCGCTCGAGTGCTTTAAAACATCGAAGAAGAGTGGCACGAAGATTTCGGAGGGAATTACGTCCTGGAGAAGGAGCCCGTCATGCGGGTTTTGATGCTTGGCTGGGAGTTCCCCCCGCTCATCAGCGGCGGCTTGGGCACCGCCTGCTATGGGCTCACCAAGGCGATGAGCGACCTCGGGACGGAAATCTTGTTCGTGTTGCCGCGCGCGGTCGGGGCTGAATTCTCCAATCACCTTCGCATACTGAACGACCCGACTCGTGCGAAGGGTTCAACATTCCCAGCCGGCCAATCGATGCAGAAGCGCCGTCGCGTCGCGGTTCGGGCGATCCCGTCGGGCTTGGCGAGCCCCTATCGATCAGCCGGGCTGCGCGTGCCGGCAATCGAACAATCGCGGCCATCCGACCGCATTGGCGCGGGGCAACCGGGATCGGGCTCGAGGTCTGGACAGCCGCCTTTTGCGGGATTTTCGCAGGGCGAGATTTATGGACAGGACCTGCTAAAGGAAGTGCTCCTCTACGCTGACAGGTGTCTCCGGCTTGCCGACGAAGAGCAGTTTGACGTCATCCATGCGCACGATTGGATGACTTATCCGGCCGCACTGGCAATCAGCGAATCAACTGGTAAACCTGTTGTCGTCCATGTCCACTCCACCGAGTTTGACCGCTCCGGTGACAATGTGGACCGACGAGTTTACGACATCGAGCGCGCCGGCATGCACCGAGCCGATGCGGTCATTTGCGTGTCAAACTGGACCCGCAGAATTATCCTCGATCGCTACCAGGTAAATCCCGAACAGATCAGTGTGATCTACAACGGTGTTGAAAGAGCGATCACTGACGCTGCCAACGGAAATGACGCAGTGTCAGTAAACGGGCGGACCGAAAAGATCGTCCTTTTTCTCGGCCGCATCACAATGCAAAAGGGTCCTGAATACTTCGTCGCTGCGGCCAAAAAGGTCCTGGAGATTCAAGAGGACGTGAAATTCATTATGGCTGGATCAGGCGATCAGTTTCGCCACATCGTGCAGCTGGTTGCCGAACTCGGCCTCGGACAAAAAGTCCTCTTCGCGGGTTTTCTCGGCCCTCATGACGTTGAGCGCGCCTTCCGCCTGGCAAGTCTCTACGTGATGCCTTCGGTCAGCGAGCCGTTCGGTATCGCGCCACTGGAGGCAGTAGCCCGTGGCGTGCCTGTCATTGTCTCCAAGAGCTCCGGCGTGGCCGAGGTGTTGTGTAACGCGTTAAAGGTGGACTTCTGGGACACTCACGAATTGGCCAACAAGATCATCGCCGTATTGCGGCATGGACCACTGGCTGCAACCCTGCGGGAGCGAGCAGCTGCTGAGCTCAAGAGATTGACTTGGCACCGAGCCGCCTCCAAATCTCTTGACGTATATGGGAAGCTTCTCCGTTGCGCCTGAATGCCGCGCGCGGCACGTCGGCCCCAATTTGCTCCCAAAGTTGTCGCCTCGACTGGCGTTTGAACCACGTTTTTGAGACGCTCAGGAGATGCTGGTTCAATAGGAGAATGACTTGGCGGAAGATGCTTTACCGGCGGATTGCGTGGATCGGCCAGATCCAGCTCATGACGTCCTGCGGGACGTGCGTCAGCCGCTGGATGCATTCTTCCGGCCGCACAATGTGGCGGTGATCGGAGCCACGGAAGCGGCCGGCAGCGTGGGGCGGACACTGCTTTGGAACCTGATCAGCAATCCTTTTGGGGGCGCGGTTTTTCCCGTCAACCCAAAGCGCGGCAATGTGCTTGGAATCAAAGCTTATCCAGCCATTGGCGCAGTGCCGGAGAAGGTGGATCTGGCGGTGATCGTGACACCATCGGCGACGGTGCCCTCGGTCGTGGGGCAGTGCGCGGATGCCGGCGTGAAGGCGGCGATTGTGATCTCCGCCGGTTTCCGTGAGACGGGGGCATCAGGGGTGGAGTTGGAGAGGCAGGTCCTCGCAGAGGCGCGTCGAGGGAAGATGCGGATCATCGGGCCCAACTGCCTGGGAGTGATGAATCCATTAACGGGCCTCAATGCGACATTTGCGAAGGGGATGGCGAAGGCGGGGAACGTGGCAATTCTGTCGCAATCGGGGGCGCTGCTGACGGCAGTTTTGGATTGGTCGTTTAAGGAGCAGGTGGGATTTTCGGCTTTTGTGTCGGTGGGATCGATGCTGGATGTGTCGTGGGGGGATCTGATTGATTATCTGGGGAACGACACGGCGACATCGGCCATCGTCATTTACATGGAGTCGATCGGCGATGCCCGCTCTTTTCTTTCGGCCGCACGCGAGGTGGCGCTAAGCAAGCCCATCATCGTGATCAAGGCCGGACGCAGCGACGCCGCGGCCAAGGCGGCCGCGAGCCATACGGGTTCGCTGACGGGGTCGGATGAGGTGCTGGATGCGGCGTTTCGGCGGACGGGTGTGCTGCGGGTGAACAGTATTTCGGAGGTGTTTGACATGGCGGCGGTGCTGGCAAAGCAGCCGCGGCCGCAGGGTCCGCGTCTGACAATTGTGACCAACGCGGGCGGGCCGGCAGTTTTGGCGACCGATGCACTGATCGCGGCCGGGGGAGAGCTTACGCCGATCGCGGGTGAGACGGTGGCTAAGTTGAATGCGTTTCTTCCGGCGGCGTGGTCGCATAGCAATCCGATTGACATACTTGGCGATGCGGGGGCCGATCGATATGCGAAGGCGATCGAAGTGGCAGCGCAGGATTCGAACTTGGATGGGCTCCTTGTGATCCTCACTCCACAGGACATGACCGACCCGACGCGCACCGCGGAGCAGCTCAAGCCGTACGCGAAAAGCACGGGCAAACCGGTGCTGGCGAGCTGGATGGGAGGGACGGATGTGGAGGCGGGCGAGGAGATTCTGAATAAGGCGGGCATTCCGAACTTTTCGTATCCGGATACAGCTGCGCGGGCATTTGTGTACATGTGGAAATACACCTACAACCTTCGCGGCATCTATGAAACGCCGACGCTGGCGGAGTCGAGCGCGTTTGGCGCGATGGGACCAGTCGAGGCGACGGACATTATTAACCGTGCCGTTGAGGGTGGGCGGACACTGCTCGATGAAGTGGAATCCAAGAGCATTCTCGATTGCTACGACATTCCGAGTGTTCCCACACAGATCGCGGCCAGCGCTCACGAGGCGGTTGAGCGGGCGATAGAGCTAGGTTTTCCAGTGGTATTGAAGCTCTATTCCAGAACGATCACACACAAGACCGACGTCGGGGGCGTGAAACTGAATCTCCAAGACAAGGAAGGGGTGCGGGCGGCCTTCGCGGAAATCGAGCGCTCGGTGCGGATGAAGGCCGGCGCTGAGCACTTTCAGGGGGTCACGGTTCAGCCGATGGTGAAGCTTTCCGAGGGTTACGAGCTGATCGTTGGTTCATCGATTGACGCGCAGTTTGGGCCGGTGCTCCTCTTTGGCTCGGGAGGGCAGCTTGTGGAGGTCTATAAGGATCGGGCGCTGGCGCTGCCGCCGCTGAATGCCACGCTGGCACTGAGGATGATGGAGCAGACCAAGATTTACACAGCCCTGAAAGGCGTGCGGGGGCGGAGGCCGGTTGATCTGGCAGCGCTCACCCAACAGATCGCCGCGACGATCGAGAAGGCTAAGGCGGAGGATCCCAAGGAGCTGCGCGCCAAGATTCATCAGCTCGAGGCGGACAACCGGAAGTTACG
>JBGPEF010000158.1:0-10212 GCA_041482675.1 Tepidisphaeraceae bacterium
CGTTCCAGCACTGACGAAAGTGCCTCCGCGATTGGTCCTGGTCCCTGCCAGGACCAGCGTGCCCTGACCGACCTTGACCAGAGAAAGAGGGATGGCGTCGTCAAAGATCAGACCTGAGAGTATGAGTGTCGCTTCCGCCGCCGCGCCAATTGCAGAGTCCGACGCAAGCACGAGCGTCCCGCCGACCGTATTCGAGCCTTGTGCGCTAAACAGAGCACCTTGACCGCTGCTCCCCTGGCCATTGAGGCGAAATGCGACGCTGGCGGGAGTGCTCAAGCCGCCCTGGAGCTGGAGGGTTGCGCCGGATGCGACGGTGGCGGTGTGATTGGACGGCAGCGCGCCAATCGAGGTGACGGTCAGCACGCCCTCATTGATGAATGTGTCGCCGTAATTGTTGGCGCCTGTCAGCGCCAGTTCTCCAGGCCCGCTCTTGGTCAGGGTAAAGGCTCCGGAGATGTTTCCGGAGATCGTCAGCCGGTCAGCGCGGACGGTGGTGGTGCTGCTTGACTGAAGCGTGATCGGGCCGGACCAGGTGTTGTTTTCGAACTCGTTGTCGAGGGCGCCAATGGCCGGCGAGGAGCCGGCTCCATTGAGGTTGAGCGTGCGGTTGAAACTCGCGGTGCCAGAGACGCTGAGCGAACCACCGGGGGAGACGGTGATTGGTGCGGACGCGGGAAGTGGCCCTTGCGAATCGACAGAGAGGATGCCGCCAATGATGTTCAGCGATGAAAAATTATTGGAGGGGTTGGTAAGCCTCTTCGTCCCGTTACCGACCATGCTTAGCCCAAAGGCGCCGGTAACAGGGCCGGAGAGCGTGAGGCTGTCTGAAAGAGCGCCCACAGCCGCATTCGCCTCAAGTGTGATTGCCCCGGACCAATTGTTCACACCAGACGAGCTCGAGAGCGCTCCCACACCGCCGGCGCCTGCACCGCTGATCTGAAGCGGTCGGTTAATTGTCAGGTCATTTTGCAGGTCGAGCGTTGCGCCGGCCGCAACGGTGGTCGGTGCGCCGGCTGGCATGACGACAGCGGTGGAAAGCATTCCAGCTGCCACTGTGAGCGAGCCCGTGGCAGTGTTGGTGCCAGCGAGGATGGCAGTGCCCGGCCCGATCTTGGTCAGGCCAAAGCCGGCGCCGTTGTCGGCGATCGTTCCCGTGACGGACAGAGAATCCGCGGCATTGGGGGTGCTGAGTGTTGCGTTGGCGGTAAGGGTGACAGGCCCTGAGGCAATGGCTGCACCGCTGGTGACAGCGAGGGTGCCACCGAGTTCGAGCGCATTGGCAACATTAATTCCATCGCCGATTCCAAGCGCGGCGACCGGATTGATGATGGCGTTGGCCGTTCCAATCGCGTCGTTGATTTGAGCGTTGAGCGTGCCGTCGTTGATGAAGGTGGTGCCTTGATAGGTGCCCGGGCCACGGAGGACGACCGTGCCAGGGCCGTTCTTGCCCCAGGAACGTGTTGCCGCACCATCAGTAATTCCCCCGGCAATTGTGAGATTCCCGGCATCCACATTGATCAGGTTTATGACGCCAAGCGTGACCTGGCCAACCCTCGAATTGCCGCCGATATTTCGCAGCGTTGCGCCTCCGTTGAAAAGGGTACCCAGAAGCGTGACGGGCGTGTCGGTGTTAGTGGCGGAAAGTTGCAACTCTGCGGCGGCGCCGATTGAGATAGCCCCTGAATTGTCCATGAAGCCGATCCGCAAAATGCCCTGGTTGACGGTGGTCGTGCCACGGTAACCGGCAAACTGGAGATTAAGCAGGCCATTGCCGGTCTTGGTGAAGTTCTTCGTTACCGCTGAGTCCAACGACCTGACTGTCAGTGTGCCCTGCCCATTGATGTTCCAGAGGCCGTCATTGAGCATCCTCACAGAGTCCACTGCCTGATCGGATTCGATGCCAGCCAAATCCTGACGCACGAGATTGCCGGTGGTGAGTGAAAAGCTGGGGAAGTTGCCGGGGCCAATGCTGAAGGCGTTTGTCGTGGCGATGGTGAATGTGTTGGCAGCTGCCTGGGTCAACGAAACGCTGATCACGAGCCCGGGGGTAACGCCGCTGCCAAGCGTGACATCCGTGGACGATGTGGGCACGCCATCGGGATTCCAGTTGGATGCGGTATTCCAAGCGCCATTGCCTCCTCCACCATCCCACGAGCGCGGTTCGGCAAGAACAACGCTGGAGCTGGCGAGGCAAACAAGCGCGACGGCCGCTCGCAGGCGCAAACCATGTCGAGTGCATTTTGCGAGATCACAATTTATCCTTCTCGAGCGGCGGTGAGCGGCCAGAAGACAAGTAGTGGCAAGCAACGTCAGCGCAGCGGATTCTGGAACAGCCGAGAAATTAATCATCAGGTCAGTGGCGGTGGCACCGATCGAAAGGTGGCCGCCGCCAAGCGCGTTTTTGAAGCCAGAGGTGTCGAGAGCCAGTTCAGCAGGATCTAAGCCGGTGATTCCGCCGTTGGCGTGAAGAATGACCCAGCTGTAATCGCGAGTAGGATCGAAATTGGAGGCGGAGTCGGGAGAATTCCCGCTGAGGGAGGCTAGTGAGATCGTGAAGCGACGGTTGGTGGTTAGAGTTGCATTGAGATTCAAACTGCCATCGATGTTCCAGATGTCCCAATCGGCGCCGGCAATGCCGATGGCATTCGCCAATTCCACGACGTAGTTTCCGCCTGCGCTCCAGCTTGAAGAGCCGGTGGTGACGGAGCCGGGGGAATTGCCGGGGGAGAATTTGCCGCCGTCGGTGATGTTGACCGAGCCGTAGAGGCCGGAGCCTTTGGCGAGGGAGAGGAAGTTGACGTTGGTGGTGCCGGTGATGGTGCCGTTGTTCACCAGAAGCGCGCCGTTGAGGTCGAGGGAGTTGCCGGAAACGTCTAACGTGCCACCGGTGTTGATGGTGATGCGCGAGCCGCCGGTGCTGGCGAGGGTGTTGCCGGAGTTGGTGAGGGTGGCGGCATTGTTGATGATGATCTGGCCGTCGTTTTCGAAGCCGGAAGTATTGAGTGTAGAATTGACGGTGAGCCGGGCTGCGCCCGTGTTGTATCCCCCATCCCAGGTAAGAGGGGCGTTGTTGGTGAAAGAGCCGCTGTTGGTGAAATTGTTGAGAGTTGTAGAAGCGCTTTGGGTGATGTTGGTTCCGGCGAGGGCGGTGACGCCGCTGAAGTTACTGACGCCGGTGATCGCGTGCGTGCCGGGGCCGCGGAGGAAGCCGCCGGTGATGGTTGCTCCGTTGTAGGACATCGTCACACCAGAGTTCACCTGAATGGTGCCGGAGTTGAGGTTGAAGGTGCGGGCGCTGGTGGTGTCGGCGGCGATGAAGAGCTTGCCGCCATTATTGAGAGTAACCTGGCCGACCGGATCGCCCAGAGTCTGGTCAGAATTGATGGAAAGGGTGCCGGCGTTGACGAAGGTGCCGCCAAAGTAGCTGTTGGGGGTAATCAGAACGAGGGTGCCTGGGCCGACCTTAACCAGCGGAAAAGGCGGGTCGACGGGAGGTGCGAATAACCCACCCGAAATCGTCAGCGTCGAGCCTGCAGCGGCGCCAATGGTGGTGTCAGTGTCAAAGAACACACCTCCCGCGAAGTTATTGTTGCCTTGACCGTTGAATAATCCACCCTGGCCGGCGGAACCATGGCCGTGGAGGTGCAGGGGAGCACTGCCGATAGTCGTGATGTTATTCGTAAGCTGGAGGGTCGCGCCATCGGTAACGGAACAGAAGCTATTTGGCATTAGCGCGCCGTTGGATTGCGCGGTCAGAATACCTTCTTCTATGAATAGGGCGACATTCGTGGAGTTGCCTCCAAGGACAAGCTCGCCTGGGCCAGTCTTGTTGAGGTGCGTGAGAGCGGTTGACGAGAGATCGTCGGTAAAGGTGAGCCGCCCGGTGTCAACAATAACGAAGCTGTCGGCGGCGAGGGTTACCGGGCGAGTGAAGGTGTTTTCGCCGGATGCATTCGCAATCGCGCCCGAGAAGAAACCTCCCCCGGCCCCGCTGAGGTTCAGCGGATGGTCGTAGACGGCGTTGCCGGACAGCTCCAGGTTGCCGCCAGAGGTCACGATAATGGGAATATTCGCGGGGAGCGGCGATGGAGAAGTCAGCCGCAGGCTCCCGGAGGCTATGGTCATCGAGGAAAAGCTATTGGCGGGGCTGGTGAGAATGAGTCTTCCAACGCCGACTTTGGTAAGACCAAAATTTCCGGTGATTGGGCCCGTGACCGTTAATTCGGAAGTGGTTCCAACGCTGGAGTCGGCCCCAAGCGTGATGGCACCGGGCCAGGTATTGACTCCAGAACCCAAGAGAGCGCCGAAGCCGCCTGCGCCGGGGCCGCTGATCTGGAGCGGACGGTTGACAAGCAGGCCATCAGTGATTTCAAGCGTCCCTCCGCTCTGAACGGTGGTTGCCACACCGGATGGCACATTCGAGGCGAGGCGCAGTGTGCCCGCGGCCACGGTGATGGGGCCTGAGAAGTTGTTGGTGCCGCCTAATATTGCTGTGCCGGTGCCGGTCTTGGTCATGCCAAAGGCGCTGCCGCCATCGTCCATTGATCCGTTGACGGTGAGAAATGCGGAGCCTGGCGCGTTGATGGTGACGTTGTTGGTGAGGGTAATGGGCCCTGAAACCTGGCCGCTTGTTGAGCTGGCGAGAGTACCGCCGAGATTGATGTTGTTGAAAACAGTGGGACCCGCATCCAGCGTGCCGTTTGGTGCGACAAAGACAATGCCCGTTCCCAGCGCGCCGGCCGCGGCAGTGCGGAGAATCCCGTTGGCGATAAATGTTCCACCGTCGTAAGTACCCGGGCCCTGGAGGACCATGGTGCCTGCACCACCCTTGGTCCAGCCGAGGCTGAGTGGCCCGTCGGTGACGCCGCCGAAGGTGGTAAGCGTGCCGCTATCGACGTCGATCTCGGCCCCGACGTTGAAGATAATCTGGCCGATTGTCGAGGTGCCGCTGATGTTCCGCAGCGCCGTGGCGCCGCCGCCGATGGTGAGGGGAGCGGCAAATCCGCCGAAGCTGGCTAATTGGAGCTGCGTGCCGTTGGCCATTGAGATGGCAGACGTTCCGCTGTTGTTGTCGAGCCTGAGCACGCCCCCAGAGAGTGTGGTGGTGCCGGTGTATCCGGGGTTTTGGATTTCGAGGAATCCGCCGCCGGTTTTGGTAAAGCTGCGGGCGACGTTGCCGGGGCTGTTGAAGAGGCCGCCGACCGTCATTGTGCCTGAGCCGCCGATATTCCAAGTGCCATTGTTGGCCATGGCCATGAACAGATCGAGTGTCTGATTGGCTTCGGTTCCCGCCAGGTCCTGGCGGGTCAGGTTGCCGCTGGTGAGCGTCATGCTGAAGCCGGCGGAATGGAGGGTGAAGGGGTTGAGCGTGTTGATGAGGATGGAATTTGCCTGGGTAGCGCCCGAGCCCGACTCGATGACAAGACCGGAAGTGATGCCGCTGCCGAGGGTCACGTCGGTGGTGCTGATGGGCACGCCGTCGGGGTTCCAGTTGAGCGCATTCTGCCAGGAGTGATCGGCACCAGCGCCGCCATCCCACACAGCAGGTAGGGCGAAGAGAGCGCTGGAGATGAATAGAGCCGGAATGAGCGCGACGGCGCGGAGGAGCCGAGTGCGAATGCGGAGGATGTTCTGAATTTGAATCGTCATCTACTCTTCCCTGAAAAAATCATTGCGAGGCGGCGGCGACGGCTGACAGATCCAACGGCCAGCGCTGCCATCGAGAGGACAACGGGTTCGGGGACTGATGAGAAGTGAATCGCCAGATCGGTAGAGGTGCTTTCGAGGGAAAAGTGGCCGAAACCGAGATTGTTTTTGAAGGCGGAAGTGTCCAGAGTCAGGCCCGAGGGGTCGAATCCGAGGATTCCGCCGGAGGCATGAAGGATGGGCCAGGTGTAGTCGTGCGTGGAATCGAAGATAAGGCCGTCGATGGAAGAGAGGGAAACGATGAAGGGATGAGCGGACGAGGCAGTCAGATTCAGTTGACCTTCGATCAGCCACAGGTCGCGACCAGAGGCATTCAAGGCATCTGCAATTTCGACGACGTAACTGCCTCCGGAACTCCAGGTGGCTGAGCCAGTGGTGACGGTGCCGGGGGAGTTGCCCGGAGAAAATCTCCCGCCGTCGGTGACGTTGACCGCGCCATAGACGCCAGATCCTTTGGCGAGAGCGCCGTAATTAATGTTGGTCGTGCCGGTGATCGTGCCGTTGTTGACCAGCAGGCTGCCGTTTAGCTCGAAGCTGGGGCCGGCGTTGATTACGCCGCCGGGGTTGATGGTGATGCGAGCGCCGCCGCCGCTGACGAGGGGGCTGGAGGTGTTGGTGATGGCGCCGCCGGAGTTGACGGAGATGTTGCCGTCGTTTTCAAAGCCCTGGATGTTGAACGAGTTGTTGACGGTGATATTGCCGGCGGAGGTGTTGAAGCCGCCATCCCAGGTGAGGGCGGCGGAGCTGGTGAGGCTGCCGGCGTTGGTGAAATTCACGAGGGTGGTGGGCTGGGATTGGGAGATGTTGGTGCCGTTGAGGGCGGTGACGCCGGAAAAGATGGAGTTGGTGCCGATGGCGTGAGTGCCGGGGCCGCGGAGGAAGCCGCCGTTGACGGTGGCGCTGGTGTAGGTGAGCGTCGCGGCAGCGCCGACCTGTAAAGAACCAGTGTTGAGGTTGAAAGTACGGCCAGACGTCGTGTTGGCGGTGACAAGGAGCTTTCCACCATTATTGGCGGTCAGGGGAGCAATCGTGTTGCCCAGATTGTTGTTGGCCGAAATACTCAGCGTGCCGCCGTTGATGAAGGTGCCGCCGTCGTAGTTATTGACTGCTGATAAGACCAGCGTGCCTGCGCCGACTTTTGTAAGGGGGAAGACATCAATCCCATCGGTGATGTTGCCGGAGATGGTGAGCTGCGTGGCCGCATCAGCGCCGATGTTGGCGTCGGCTGACCCAATGGTGATCGCGCCACTCCAGGAGTTGTTGTTGGCGACGTTGCGAAGCGAGCCGGTGTTGCCAATGCCGCTTCCGTTGAGCAGAGCGCTTCCTGGGACCGAGATACCACCTCTTACTTCAACGGCGGCATCGGGACGCGTCGTAACATCGCTCCCCACGGGCAGGGCGCCGCTGCTCTCGATGCTTAGAATGCCGCCCTGGACCTCGGCGCTGACGAGGGTGTTGGCGCCGGCCAGAGTCAGTTTGCCGGCGCTACTCTTCTGTATCTGGCCAAATCCTGTGACAGCCCCGGTGATTCTGAGTTCGCCGGCATCAACACCGATGGCGGTGGCGCCGCCGTAACTGACTGCTCCCGACCAGATATTGGTCCCCGAGACGCTGTGGAGCGCGCCGGCGTCCGAGATGCCGCTCCCGGAGATGCTCAGCGTGCGGTTAACGTTGACGCCGCTCTGAATCTGGACAGCGCCGCCGGTGTTCACGAAGAGCGTCCCCGCCGCCGGAAGTGCGTTGGGAGTGGTGATGTTGAGAAGGCCTTCGTTGATGATCGTGTTGTTATAGGAATTGCTCGCGTTGGTGATCACCAGCGTGCCGGGGCCGGCCTTCGACAGGTCAAAAGCGCCGCTGATGGGGCCGCTGATGGTGAGCTGCTCTACGTCAACTGCGACGCTGCTGTTGCTTTGCAGGGTGACTGCGCCGCTCCAGGCGTTGGTGCCGAGGGTGTTGCGCAGTGCTCCGCTGCCGCCGGCGCCGGTCCCATTGAGCGATACCAGCTTGTTTACATTGATGCCCAGGCCAGGGCTCGCTTCGGTGATGGCGAGCGTAGCGCCGGTCTGTACCACGGTGCCGCCGCTGAGGGTGGGCAGGGCATTTGGATTCCGCACCTTCAGAATGCCTTCGGAGACGGTCATGGTGCCGTTGTAGCTGTTGGTGCCGGAGAGAGTCACGGTGCCCGGCCCAATCTTGGTCGGGCTGAAGGCGCCGCTGATCACGCCACTGATGAGCAGCTCATCGCCACTGCTGGCGCCCAGGCTGCTGTTGCTTTGCATGATGACGTTGCCCGACCAGGTGCCGGCGCCAGTCGGACTGCGAAGGGCGCCACCCCCTCCAGCGCCAGTGCCATTGAGGAAGGCGGCATTTACTATGGTGATACCGGCGCCCGGGGCCACCGATGCGCCGCTGGAGACGATAACGTTGGTGACTCCCAGGGCACCGGCATGGTCAAGCCGAAGAATTCCTTCTGCCGCTGTGGTGGCGCCGTCGTAGCTGTTCGCGTTGGAAAGGATGAGAGTGCCGCCGCCCACCTTGGTCACGGTGCGCGTCGATGCTCCATCCGTGATCGCGCCGGAGACATTCATGCTGCCGCTGTCAACGCCGATGGTGCTGTTGATGCTGAGCGTGATTGGGCCAGACCAGCCGGTTGCGCCGCTTATGGAGCGAAGCACGCCAGCTCCGCCAACGCCGGTGCCGCTGATGGTCAGGGTGCGGTTGAGCATCCCGGTAATCTGAAGCGTCGCGCCGTTGGCAACGGTGACAGCGCCGGAGCCGAGCGCTGCCGCGATGACAGTGCCGGCGTTGATGCTGGTTGTGCCCGTGTAGCCGGCGGCCGAGATGCCAAGAGTACCCGTGCCGTTCTTGGTCAGGGTGAGGCCGGCCGCGTTCTCGCCGATGGCCCCCACATTCAGAGAGCCCGTGCCGTTGATTGTCCACGTGGCGTTGGCGTTGAGGAGGACGGTGTGATTGAGGTTGTGGGTCCCTGTGCTGGTGGCAGTACGTGTGATTGTGCCGCTGTTGAGAAAAAGGATTGTGCTAAAGCCTGGAGCATCGAGGATGTTGATGTTGTCGGTGGAGTCGAAGACCAGCGAATTGGCGGTCAGGACGCTGCCGCCAACGTGCGTGACGGTGATAGTCGCACCGATCGTGGGGAAAGTGACCATGCTGGCGGTGGTTGGGATGCCCAGAGGATTCCAGTTATTGGCGTCGGTCCAGTTGTTCGTGGTGACGCTCCCGCCATCCCAGGTAAAGTCAACGGCAAGTGCGGGAATTGCCGAAGCGAGAACGACCGCGGCAACCATCGCCAGACGACGGCGCGGACTCTGAGCGGGAATAGAGAATCGCTGCGACAAGTTGCGCATGCCCGTCCACCTCCGGGGACAAGAAGTGCAGTCAACGCCTAGGTGGGGGTGAGCCCTCCCCATTCCAAGGGGAGCGACCATTTTCACATCGTGGAAGGCGAAGTCCAGATTAAAACCGGGCCTTCTTGCGATGCGAAAGCAGCACAGGAGTTATAGCGAGCAGGCAGGCGAGGGAGGGCTCGGGGACGGAGGAGAAATTGATATAAAGCCCTGCATCGTCTGAGGAAAGAGCGAAATGGCCACCGTGGGTGTCGTTGGCAAAGCCGGTGGTGTCCAGGCTGAGAGTCGAGAGGTCGATTTGCTGTAAAGAGTTAGTGGGGCTGAGGATGCGCCAGTGATACCCGTGGTTTGGGTCGAAGTTGGCGGCGAATCCAGGCGCGTTGGCGGCCAGAGAAGTCAGTGAGATTGTGAAGCGGCCGGATGGATCGGTTGCGGGGGTTGTGAGGAGGTCACCGACGACATTCCACAAGTCCCAGCCGATTCCCGGGCCGGCGAGGGCATCGGAGATTTCGACGGTGTAGTTGCCGCCAGCGCTCCAGGAGACGGAACCGGTGGTGACGGAGCCGGGGGAGTTGCCGGGGGAGAAGCGGCCGCCGTCGGTGACGTTGACAGCGCCGAACGTGCCACCGCCTTTGACGAGGGCACCGTAGCCGACATTGGTGGTTCCACTGATCAATCCGTTGTTGACCAGGAGGCTGCCGTAAAGATCGAGAGAAGTTGAGCCCAGAAGAATTGAGCCCTGGCTATCGACCCTGATCCGGCCACCGCCGCCGCTGACGAGATTGCCGCCGGAGTTTACCAGCGAAGTGCGGCCAGGAACGGTGATAGCGCCGGTGTTTTCAAATCCGCTGACACTCAGTGTGCCCAGAAGGGAGATCGAACCCGCGGCGGTGTTGTAGCCGCCGTTCCAGGTGACGTCGCCGGTCGATAGTGCCCCGCTATTGGAGACATTGTTCAGTGTCTGAGAAATGAGCGTGAGGCTGACGCCCGGGCCAAAAGTGGTGCCGTTGAAGCTGGTGATGTTGTGGATGTCATGGACTCCTCCGCCGTGCAGGAATCCGCCAAAGATCACTGGATCGTTGTATTGAATTGTGCCGCCGGGATTAGCCACCAGGGAGCTGAAGCCGAAGTTGCCAAAACC
>JBGPEF010000159.1:0-10178 GCA_041482675.1 Tepidisphaeraceae bacterium
GGCATCGGCTGGGACACCTGGAACATCAACGGCATTCTCAATCTCAACGCCGGCAACACCTCCAACGCCCATTTCACCATCTCCCTCTCCTCCCTCGACACCCTCGCCTCCAATTTCCACCCCACCCACGACTACACCTGGCCCATTCTCCAAGCCTCCGACGGCCTCACCCCCTTCGACCCCTCCTCCATCTCCCTCGACACCTCCTCCTTCAAAAACCCCCTCGCCGCAGGCCATTTCTCCCTCGAATCCACCCCAACCACCCTCACAGTCCATTTTTCCGCTCTACCCGAGCCCGCAAACATCGCGTTTTTGGCCTTCACCGTCCTTTTCACAAGCTATCGCCGTCGCTTCTGATCATAATTCTGTCCTGGAGGAGCATTCTGTGAGAAAAACACGTCCCAACCCAAATCCCATCGCTCTGCCGCTGCGCCCCGCGCTTTTGGCAGCGCTATTGACCCTCTGCTGCGCACTTCCCGCCAGCGCCCAAACCTGGATCGGCAACACCAGCGGCAGTTGGAACGTCGCCTCCAACTGGTCCAGCAATCCAAACCTGCCCGTGAGCAGCATTGACACCGCCCTCATCTTCAACGCCGCCGGCCCGGGCGGCGTCTTGCTCACCCAAAATCTCGCCCCCAATCCATTCCTCCTCAACTCCCTCAGCTTCAACGCCGCCTCGTCTGGCTACACCATCGGCGGCAACGGCATCGATTTTCGCTTCAGCACCCTCGTCGTCGCACCGCACATCGACTTCAACACAACCAATTCCGTCACTCTCAACACTCCCCTCACGCTCACCAACAACCTCGCCATCTTCGGCGTCGGCAGCGGCGCCCTTGCCCTCAATGGCGCAATCTCCGGCGCTGGCGGCATCACCGTCAATACGTTCGCCACTGTCTCCCTCGGCAACGCCAGTAACACCTTCGCCGGCCCCCTCACCGTCAGCAACGGCACCCTGGTTCTAGGCAACGGCACTGCCATCCCCACCGGCAGAAATATCAACGTATTCAGCCCGGGCGTTTTCAGCACCAACGGCCTGAGCAACACCGCCCCCACCGCCATCGGCACCGTCACCCTCAACAACAGCACTTTCAAAATCCCATCCGGCAGCGGCAACTATTTTCTCAATGCGCTTCAGATCAACTCACCCGGCCTCCTTGGCAACACGCTCGATTTCACCGGCAGCACCAGCGCCACTCTTCATTTCGTCAACCCCGGCGCTGCAATCACCGTCAACGGCCCCGTAAACTGGACTGGCGGGGGCACCTCGCGCATCGTCAACGATACCGCCGCACCCCTGAACGTCACTATCAACGGCAACAACACTCTCACCAGCAGCGCCCGTCTCGCCAATGGTGCAGCCGGCCAGGGCTTTCGGATTGCCGGCTCAGGCAGCGCATTCATTGTTACCAACACAGGGAACTCTGCGAGCGTTATCGTCGATGAAAATGCCTACCTGCAGGTCGCCGATCTTGCTTTCCTGGGCACCGGCTCCCTCACCCTGGCCAACACCACCGCGCTGTCGATTCCTGGAACACTCGTCTACACCGGCCCATCGGCAACTTCATCCAAGCCGCTCACGCTCGGCGTCGGCGGAGGCCAGATCTGGGCCGGCACCACCGCCACCAACATGACTCTCACCGGCATCATCAGCGAAACGGCGCCCGGTCAACGCCTCGTCATCGCCGGCGATTTCGGCACCTCTCTCACCACCGGCGTCACCCTGACCGCCAGCAATACCTACACCGGCCCCACCGTTATCGGCTATGGGAGCTTCCTGAGCATTCCCACTTTCGCCAATGGCGGGGTTGCCAGCCCGCTGGGCGCTTCTTCCAGCGCGCCCGCCAATCTGCTCATCACCGGCCATCCCGCCGGCGGCGCTGCAACCCTCCAATACACCGGCCCCACAACCACCACCAACCGCGGTATGACCTTCTCCGACCCCTCCACCGACTCCAACCTGGAAATCTCTAACCCCGCCACCAACCTCACCGTCTCCGGTCAGATCGTTGGCGCTGGCAGGCTGATTAAAACCGGACCCGGCGCCCTCACCCTCACCAACAACACCAACACCGTCTCCTCCATCATCATCGCCGAAGGGCGACTCGCCGTCGGCGCCGCCGGCGCTGTAATCCCCGCCAACGCTCCGGTCATCGTCAGCTCGGGTGCAGAACTCAATCTCACCGGCTTCGCCAACGCCGCCGCCACCCCCACCGGCCTCATCACCCTCAATGGCGGCGCCATCCGCGTCTCCTCCGGCTCCGCCGACTATTTCATCAAAGGCCTCACCATCGGCTCACTCGGCGGCACCCTCGATTACTCCGGCTCCACCAGCGCCGATCTTCACTTCGTCAATCCCTCCACCCTCACTGTCAACGGCAACAGCACCTTCACCATCGGCACCGGCACCACCCTGCGCAACGACACCGGCACAACCATGGACATCGTGATTGCCCCCAGCATGACTCTCACCAATTCCATGACTCTCGCCGGTTCTCCAATTCGCGTCACCGGCGGCGGCACCCTCTATCAAACCGCCATCGGAACCCCCATCGGCATTACTGTCGACCAGGCTCGCATGCGAGTCGATTCGATGAATGCCCTGCCCAACACCGCATTCTTCCTCGACAACGGCACCCTCGAGTATTCCGGCCCCAGCGCCGCCAGCAGCAAGCCTCTGATCCTGAATTCCACCGCCGACACCATCGAAGTCTCCAACCCCGCTTCAACTCTCACCCTCAGCAGCGCAATCACCGGCTCCGCCACCCTCGTCAAATCCGGCCCGGGCACATTGGCCCTGACTAACGCCTCTAATTTCTATACCGGCGGCATCACCGTCGCCAACGGCCGCCTCGATGTCGCCAATGACTCCCATTTGGGACTTGCCAATCCCACCGTCAACGCGCTCGGCACCATCCGCTACACCAACTCGGTAACCACCTCCCGCAACTTCAACCTCGTGGGCGGCTCCCTCGAAATCCCCACCGGCCAAACCCTCACCCTCAGCGGCGCAACCGTCGGCGGAGGCTTCCTCCGCGGCGGCACGTTTGCGCTCACCAACGGCACAACCCTCGGCGGCGCTACCACCACCTCCGGCGCCACCATTCAACAAACCGGCCCCGCCACACTCACCAACTTCACCAACAACGGCCAGTTCTTCAACAACCTCGGCCAGACCCTCACCTGGAACAGCGGCACCAACACCTCCGCCGGCCGAGTCATCGTCAACGGCGTCGCCAACGTCAACGAATTTGTCAGCAACGGCCAACTCACCGTCCCCGCAGGCGCCGCCATAAACAATTCCGCCTCCTCCCTCGTCCTCGGCGGCGGCAGCACCACCACCGTCGGCTCCGTCGCCGCCCCGGGCGGCGCCATCAATCTCGGCGGCCAATCCCTCGAGCTTCGCGGCGGCCTGGTCGTCAACAACGGCAACATCAACAACGGCACCGTCAATGTCAACTTCGGCGGCCTCGCCAAAGGCTCCGGCGTCTATCCCACCGTCAACGTCAACGACGGCGGCCGCTTTTCCCCCGGCAATTCCCCCGGCAGTGTGACCAGCGGCCCAACCACCTGGGGCGCGGGCGCCGGTTATGACTTTGAGATCAATGACGCGGCCGGCACTCAGGGAGTCAACTGGGACTTGTGGAACATCAACGGCGATCTGTCCATCACGGCCGGAACCACGACCAACTCGCGCTTCACCGTCTCCATCTTTTCTCTCAACGCCGCTAACGCACCGGGCGACGCCGCCAATTTCAACAGCACTCAAAATTATTCCTGGCTCATCGCCTCCACCACCGCCGGCATCACCGGCTTCGCCACCAACAAATTCACCCTCGACTCCTCCACCTTCACCAACCCCATCGGCACCGGCTCCTTCGCGCTAAGCCAGATCGGCAACAACCTCTTCCTCAACTTCAACGCCGGCGCGCTTCCCCCCCCCCAGTGGAACGTCGATGCCAGCGGAAGCTGGGCCACCGCCGCCAACTGGCAACCCACAGTCGTCCCCAACGACCCCACCGCCTCCGCCAACTTCCTCGGCAAAATCACCGCCCCCCGCACCGTCACCCTCGACGGCGACAAAACCGTCGGCGCAATCGTCTTCGACAACCCCAACTCCTACACCATCGCTCCCGGCTCCGGCGGCACCCTCACCATCGCTGGCGGCGTCGATCCTCTCGGCAACGACATCACCGTCGCCAACGGCAGCCACACCATCTCCGTCCCCCTCTCCATCTCCACCAGCACCAACGCCGCCCTCTCCGGCGCTGCCTCCCTCACCCTCTCCGGCGGCCTCTCCATCGCCGCCGGTGAAACGCTCAGCCAAAGCAAGTCCGGCACACTCACCATCTCCGGCCCCCAGACCCACCAGGAGAAAACCACTTTCCTCGCCACCGGCGGCCTCACCAACCTCAACTCCAACGCCGGCGCCCCCGCCACCGCCGCCCTCGCCGCCACGCACAACCTCGCCCTTAACATCAACCAGGATGGCCACGTCGCCCTCGGCGCAGACCAGACCCTGCGCGATCTCCAGATCACCACCACCGACTCCGGCCCCCAACAGCTCGATCTGAAGTCCCCCACAACCCCCAACCTTTTCCGCTCCATCCGCGTCTACTCCGACGACCTCGCCCTCGCCAAAACCACGCTCTACGCCGCCCTCAAAAATGCCCACGCCCCCGGCGCTCCCGATCCCACCGACGGCATCTACGACTCCTCCCAGGGCCTCCACCCCAACTCCGCCATCGGCCTCGCCCTCCTCAACGACCTCCACGGCGACCTCAGCGTCTTCATCCGCCTTACCCGAATCGGCGACCTCAACCTCGACGGCCAGGTCACCATCTCCGACTTCATCGACCTCGCCTCCCACTTCAACACCTCCGGCGCAACCTGGCAGGAAGGCGATCTAAACTACGACGGCTCCGTCACCATCTCCGACTTCATCGACCTCGCCTCCAACTTCAACTCCACCTACAGCGGCGAAGTCTTCCCCATCAGCCCTCAGGACCAGCAAACTCTCTCCACTTTCGCCGCCGCCCACGGCGCATCCGTCCCCGAGCCCTGCTCGCTTCTCTCTCTGCTCCTCCCCATCTTCACTCTCGCCCGACGCCGACTCCGCAAATGATTAAATCCTCTCATCCGCTATTAATCCCTTTATTATTCCCCCCAAGTTCATAGGGCCGGCTTCAGCCGCCGTCCGCGAGCTCTTTTCCCCTCCCCACACCATGCCCCCTCCATCCCCTCCCGTAGGGTGCGGCTCGCCGCACCTCCTCGTCTCCCGCTACGCCGGGCGTCACTAAGAGGGACATTCCTACTTATCTCACTAAGAGGGACATTCCTACTTATCTCACTAAGAGGGGCATTCCGTGATCGCCGACCCCCAGATATCCGGATACACCGCGATATCCACGCTCTTCCTCATCGCCACCGGCTCATACATCACCCGCGTCTCATGCTCAAACCACTTGATCTCAAATCCCTTCTTCCGATGCACCACCCACGCATCGAATCCACTCGCGTTCAGCACATCCACATGCCGGTAGATTTGCTTGGTGCCCCCCAAAACGTGCGGCAAATCCGGCGTAAAGAAATACAGCGTCGGTTTTGGCATCTGTCCATTCCCCTTTCGAAGTGAACCCACGAAATGTACTCATACTCCCTTCCCCTCGCTACTACAAACATCCCCCCTTCTCCTATCGCCTCTGCCTCTTTGCGCCTCTGCGCCTCTGCGTCTCTGCGATTAAGTTTTCCGCATTTCAACCGAACAAATGCCAATCGAAAACGTATACAATCTGTGAGGACCCAACACCAGAAAGGGGGAAGCAATGCTCGCGTCTCACCCACCCATCCGTATCTTAGGAGATTCCCTGCCCTCACGCTTCACGTTTTACGTTTCACGTTTCATCTCCTCCCCCTCCGCCCATACACTCACACCCCCATACACCCACACGCTCCTCCCCCACCTCCCCGTCGCTTTTGCGTCGGTTTCATGTCGATCTTCGGTCGGTTCCGCGTCGGTTTCCGGTCGGTTTCACGTCGGTTTTTGTCGTTTTCGGTCGGTTTTCGTCGGTTTTTTTGATCAATCCTTGCCCCACCCCGCGCGCAACCCCATTGCTGAACAAATTTTGCAAAAAATCGCCCCCCCCAGCCCCCTCAAAATACTTTGTTCCCCCGCATCACCCCTCCCCACCCTTCGTGCCTCCGTGCCTTCTTCCCCCTATCACCTATCAACTCCCAACTATCAACTTCCCACTCTCAACCGGCCCGCTAACCGCCGCCGCCACTCTCACCCGCTCCGCACGGCTTCTGATCATTCCCCCCAGCCGCCCCATCAGCTCCTTGAACGCCACCGGGGCCATCATCCGGATGATCGGGATGTACACCAAGATGCTCCACAGCAATATCACCACCAGCCGCAGCACCTGCCGCACCGTATCATTGCGTATCTGCATTTGCTGCACCCAGCGCCCAAATCCGATGGCCACCCCAACCGCAATCAGGCTTGCGGTGGTCGGCGCGAAATACACCCGCCACACATCCCGCCATTTCCCCCCGCCCGGCCGAATCGCAATCCACAAGAAGATCGGCCCGATCACGGCGAAATACGTCATCACCGCCGCCGCCACGTTCCGCGCCGCCGGCAGATCCGCCGTCGGCCCCTGTCGTTTGCCCAGCCACGATCCGAAATACACCATTCCCAGAAATACCGCGGCATTGATCCCGTTGGTCATCAGATAGGTCTTGAATCTCCCCTGGGCCTGAATCAAGGCGCCTCCGGGCGAGGCCACCAGTCGCACCGCCATCCCAATCGACAGAAGCTGGAGCACCCGAATCATCGGCTGCCACCAGGAGTTGAACAGGAGATTGGTGGCGGGCCCCGCCAACGCGGCCTGAAGCAGGCAAAGCGGCACGCCGATCAGCGCCAACAGTTCCGCCGCCCGCAGAAAAGCCCGCGTTTGATAAACGATGTTGTCCTGCAACTTGGAAAGCGCCGGGAACAGCACCCCGATCAGGTTCTGCGTGAACACCTGCATCGTCTGCGTGGCCAGATTGAACGCGAAGAAATAGATGCCCACCGTCTTCGCGTCGTGCATGATCCCCAGGATGATGTAGTCGCCATTCCACGTCACGGTGTTGAAAAAATTCGCCACAAACAGCAGCACGCTGTCGTTCATCAGGTATTTCCAGCGGCGGAAATGCAGGTGCAGGCGAATCGGCGGGCGGGCGGCCGACCACAGCAGCACCAGCCGCATCACCGTGATGATCGGCAGCGGCAATACAAAGCTGTAGGCCCCCAGCCCCATCTTGGCGAAGAAGATCGACAGCCCCATCGTCCCCACCGCCGTCAGCCATTTCACGCAAGCCAGAAATCGAAAGCGCAACTCGCTGGTCAGCTTGGCATCGGGAACAATATCCAGCCCCGAAAACGGCGTCGTGAGCGCCAGCAGCAACACCAGATTGAACAGCCGCCAGTCGTCGTAGATCCAGGCCGCCACGGGCGCGAGCATCAGCATTACCGCCGCGCCCAGGCATCCCAGGGTCAGCGACATCCAGAATGCCGGATTGGCCCAGCGGCCAAAATGCGACTGCCGCTGGATGAGAATTTCCCGCAGCCCCGCCTGCTGAATGAATCCCGCGAAGGCCGTGATGGCGTAGGCCTCCCCCACCAGGCCCCATGCCTCCGGCAGAAGCAGGCGCGCCAAAATCACCTGGCCAACGGTGTTGACCAGTTTGGAGCCGACCGTCTGCGCTGCCAGCCAGAAGAAACCGGATACGGTCTTCTGGGCCAGTGTGCTGGTCTGCTGCCGCGGAGGCGGCGAATATGGCAACGTGCCGTTGGACAACTGTGTCGTCTGATAAATTGACTGCGACGTCAAAGATAGCAGCGCGCACTTTCGCCGGTAACGGGCATTCCGCCGGCCAGTAAACAGCTTGAATTCTTGCTCTTAACTGCATCCCCACCCCCTTTTTCCGCTCAGTTCTGCGGCACCGCCTCGGGCTTTTTCTTCACCTGCTTGATGATGAAATCCCCCTCCTTGGGCGTCATGTCCCAAGCCACCCGCCACTCGGTCTTCACATGCTTGAAGCCCATCTCCTCCAGCTTCTTACTGATGCCGCTCATGTGGGCCGCGCCGTAGAAGATGCCGATGTTCTTCTGCCCCTTGGCGATCGAATCCTTCAGCACTTTGAGGGCCGCGTTATTGCGCTCGGTCACCAGCACCGATCCTCCCGGTCCTTCCAGGCCGGAGACCTTGGAATCGATGTCCTGGAACTGTTTGGCCAGCATCAGCTTGAAATGCCGCGCGCTGTCGGGGCTGAGAAATGCCATGACCAGCTCCGGCAATGCCACCTCTGGCGCCTGCTGCGGCTTGGACATTTCATCGAGAATCTGCCGGAGCATGAGCGTGAAGATGCTCTCGCCGCGCTCGGCCTGCATGCGCTCGAAAGTCTCGGCATCCAGGTCGGCATGGACGAAGTTCTTGGCCGTGTAATCGACGGCATCGAGCTGGAACTCCAGCTCGAGGAATTCCTTGAGCATCCGCTGGAAGGCGCTGACCATGCTCTCCGACCGCGCGCCAGCGCCGGGAACCGGGGCATCCTTGGGCTTGACCATCTCGTAGAGCAGCGAGTCATAACCCTGGAAGGTCTTGGACAGATCGTCGTAGTACTTCTTCTCCCCCACGTGAACGGCCGAGACGAGATGGACCTTCACGCCATCCTTCTCATAGGTGGCGATCGCCGCTTCGAGCCGGCCGCCGCCATCGCCATCATCGACGAAACGCAGGAACTTGCCTTCGGGCTTCTTGTCCGCCTCGGCCTTGTCGTCGGCCAGCACGGGCCTGGCCCAGGCGCTGACAAGACAAATGCACAACAACGCGGCCAGCAGCGAATAGTCTCGGCGATGCATGTTTACTCCTTTAGGCGGGCACAGCCCCAGCGCCTAAATGGTAAGTCCGCTGGTGGCGCGGGTCAAAGAAAACCACCATTGCTCGATCACCAATCGGATAGACCATCGCTCCCGCATCAGATGAGTCGTCCTTTGGCGCTTTTTGCTTCATCTTTTGCGGGGATTTTTTGGGTTTTGTCGACTTGGAGGAACCGTCATCGCCAAAGTCCCCGTCATCCCCGCCGCCAAACCGGGCGAATCCGATTCCGGCGAGGATCAGCGCTATCACGAAGTAGGCAACCCACGTTCGCATGACCCAGATGATCGCCGCGCAGATCATCGTCTCCATCATGTCCATGTCGAAGAATTTGTTGAACATTCCAACGTAAAGAACGATGCTCACGACCCAACCGATCGCCCAGCCGCTGGGCATCTTGTTGATGATGATGTCGCTAATGGCGCCGGGCGCCAGGGCGATTGCGCTAACCTTGAGCAGGGCCGTCTGAAAGTTGCCCAGTCCGATCGAGAGCAGCTTGGAGGTGATGAGCACGCCGATGAAGCTGAAGACGACGTTGATGAGCCCCGTCACCATCACCGAGGTAACGACGTACTTCCAGTCGGACGATCCCGGTCCCCAGACGCCATCGACGATGCTCAGGACAAGGCCAACGGCCAGCGCGATCGTGGGCCAGTAGAGGTCATTCCACCGCGCCTTGGCGGCCACTTCTTCGGGATCATCGGCCAGAATGCGGCGCTGCGCGAAAGAGGTGAATTCGCCTTTGCCCATGCCGGGACCTTTTGGCGCGGCTTTCTTCTTCTTTTTGCCGGTCTTGGGCGCGCCGGTTTTGGGGGCGCCGCTGAGGACCTGGGTTTCGACTTTGGCGCCGGTGCGGAGATTGAAGCCGCAGTTGACGCAAAGGGCAGCGCCTGGGGCAACCGGGGATGAGCATTCAGGACACGCGCCGTCTGCGGCGGCCGGGGCGGGGGGCGCGCCGCGCCTTGGCGCTGGGGTTAGCGGAGTGTCGGCTACATCGCTATAGATTTCATCCGCGGGCGGCGGAGGCGGCGGCGGGGGGGTGGTGAGGTGCATGACATTTCCGCAGCCGCATTTGAGTTTCTTGCCGGCAAAATCCGGCCGCCAGCGATAGCTTTTGCCGCAGGATTCGCAGGCGAAGGTGGCGACGTTAGCGGTGCTCATATTTCCTCCCTTTGATATAGTCGCGGCAAGGCCCGGGGTTGGAATTATGTAAGTCGGCGGGAAGGGGGTTGTCAAGGAGAAGGGACAAGGGAC
>JBGPEF010000160.1:0-10157 GCA_041482675.1 Tepidisphaeraceae bacterium
AATATTCGCGAGGCGGGGATGAAGGCAGATGCGGCGGCGGAGGCGATTGGTTATTTGCTGGGGGAGGCGGTGAGGAGGAGGATGAGCGGGGTGGGGTTGAAGGATGAGAGGGTGAGAAGCCTCCGAAACGAAGATTTGCCGCGTATCAGAAATGGCTTGTGAGAATCAACCCGCGCGCTTTGCGATGAGTCTTTGAACTTTCGGGACCAGCTCGACGGGGATGGCCATCATCGTCAAACGGGTGCTCTTGTAAGCAGCATTGTCCTCGGCGGCGGCATCGGCCTCGCTCTGTTTATCGTAATGCGCCGCCAAAGCCTTGATTGATTTGGCATTCCATCCTTTGGGATATTTATTCCGGCGCTGCTTCATGATTGTCCTCGATGGCGCATCCGCCGATTGAATGCTAACAGGGGTTTACCTCGCAATTCAAATGCGGTGACGACGAAAATGCCGGGACCGCTGAGATCGGGAACACATATCACCTTTATAAGGCGACCGGCGCGCGTTCGGCCGATCACGGTGCGCGAATTTCGGCGGCCGGGAAGATTCTCGAGCGGCCGGTGAAGTACGTCTTCGACCTCTCGCTCACTGACTCCGTGCCGGGCAATGTGCGCCGAGCCTGTGTCGTCATCAATATGATAGCGGATAACCACTGGATTGAGACGTCAATTCCTGGCCCTATCGGCTCAGTCTTTCGGAAAGATAGCCGGAAATCTTGTCGAGGGAGACACGTTCTTGCTTGAGCGTATCCCGTTCGCGGATGGTGACGGTTTGGTCGGTGAGGGTTTGGCCGTCGATGGTCATGCAATAGGGCGTGCCGATTTCATCCATTCGGGCGTAGCGCTTGCCGATGGATTGTTTGGGGTCGTATTCGCACATGAACTTCTGGCGCAGGTCCATGTAGAGCTTCTCGGCGATCTCGGGCATGCCTTCTTTGTTGACGAGGGGGAAGATTCCTACCTTGATGGGGGCCATCTTGGGGTCGAATTTCAGGTAGACGGGGCTGGGGCGAGTTGCGTCTTCGGCGTAGGCTTCGCAGAGAAGCAGGAGGACGGCGCGGGTGAGGCCGGAGGCGGGCTCGATGACGTTGGGGATGTAGCGGGATTTGGCTTTCACTTCCTCATCGCTCTTGCCCTCGGCTTTGAGCTTCAACTGGAGCTCCTGGTCGAAATAGTCGAGGCGATTTCCGGAATGCTTCTGGTGCTGGGTGAGATCGTAATCGCCGCGATGGGCGATGCCTTCGAGCTCGCCGAAATCGGGGGCGGTGAAGGGGTATTTGTATTCGATATCGACGGTCATCTTGGAATAGTGGGACAGTTCATCTTTCTCGTGCTCGCGGAGGCGGAGGTTTTCCTTTTTGACTCCGATCGACTGCCACCAGCGCATGCGCTCGGCCGTCCAGAAGTCGTACCACATCCGGCTTTCGTCCGGATGGCAGAAGAATTCCATCTCCATCTGCTCGAACTCGCGGGAGCGGAAGATGAAATTCCTCGGAGTCACCTCGTTGCGGAAGGATTTTCCGATTTGGGCGACGCCGAAGGGAATCTTCACGCGGGTGGTGTCGATGATGTTTTTGAAATTCAGAAAGATCCCTTGGGCGGTTTCGGGACGGAGATAAACCTTCACTGGATCGACGGCACCCACTTCACTGCCCAACATTAAGTTGAACTGACGAGGTTCAGTCAGTGTCCCGGGATGCTCAGCATCAGGCGCATAGATGAATTCCCAATAGCCGTCAAATTCCGGATGCGTTAACCGTAATCGGGGAGGGTTTTCAATTACTTTGGCCCCGGTTTTCTTCGCTTCCTTCTGCGCTTTTTTCAGTGCCTTACGATATGACGCGTCATCGCCTTCAACATAAGCGAATAAATATTTCGCCTGGGTTTCGTCACCGCTCTCAGGTTCTACATCCCATGCGTAGATGACTGAAAGGTGGTCTGGCCGATACCGTTGCTTTGTCTCACGGTCGTCGACCATTGGGTCCGCGAATCCGCTGGCATGCCCAGACGCAACCCATGTTTGGGGATGTTGGATAATGGAAGTATCGACGCCCACCATCTCGATGGGGTGGCCGTCGGGGCCGATGGGCGGGGCTTCGACCATGGTTCGCCACCAGGAGTCGCGAATGTTGTTCTTCAGAAGGGAACCGAGCGGGCCGTAATCCCAGAAGCCGTTGATGCCGCCGTAGATTTCGCTGGCGGGGTAGACGAAGCCGCGGCGCTTGCAGAGGGAGACGATTTTTTCCATCACGTTGGCTTCGGCCATGCTGACCTCTAAGGGTTCAGGGTTCAGGGTTCGGGGTTCAGTTAAAGAGCAAAAAAGAGCGGCATTCGGAATTGCAACACCGGGTGGGTGTTCGATGCCGGATGCCGCGGAGTAGATCGGCTATGGATTTGGCCGCGTCAGGCTTTCGCGGCCGCGGTACCTTTGCCGCTGGTCTTGCCGCTGGCGGACTTGCCGCCGGCGGCCGGGGCAGTCTTGCCGCTGGCGACGGCGGCGCGGGCGGCGTTTAATCGCCTGGTCAGCCGGCTGCGGCGGCGCGAGGCGGCGTTTCGGTGAATCGTCCCCTTGACGGCCACTTTATCCAGCACCTGCACGGTCTTGCGGAGTTGCTCCTCGGCCTTTTTCATGTCTCCCGCGCCGAGGGTGGTCATGAATGTCTTGACCTGCGATCGAATTTCATGCTTGCGGGCGCGATTGCGGGCTCTGCGCTTGACGTTCTGACGGACGCGCTTCTTTGCACTCAGTGAATGGGCCACTTTTGACGGTCTCCTGAAGAATCGTCCGGAAAAGCCGGACCTGCGTTACCCCCCTACCGAGGGGGAAGGGGGAGAATGATACCGGCTGGCGGGGGAAATTCCAGTGCGACCCTTCGCGGGCGAGCGAACATGTTCAATGCGTCCCCGGTGCGGTGGAACTGCGAAGCTGCTTGATTCGCGTCTGCACGTCTTTGTAAGTGAATTCCCACTGCGCCACCTGGCTGTAGCGTTTGATGGCCAGGTCGATGTTGCCCTTCTGCTCCAAAGCCCGGGCCTGCCAGTAATACATCAGCCTGGATTTGTCATCGCCCTTGAGCTGATACTCGTCGATGACGACCTGAAGGGTCTCGATCGCCTCATCCACATAACCGGCCTGAAGGAATGACTGGCCCAGTGCGATCGATGCATCAAATTTCACCTTCGGATCCTGCCGGGCCTGCTGGAAGACGGGAATGGCTTCATCATGCCGGCCCAGGTCAAACAGGCGCCGGGCCATCGAGTAGCGCAGCGAAAGGTCCGTGGGGTAATTGTCGGCCCAGAGCGTGAACTCCTCGAGCTCGAACTCGAGCTGAACCTTCTTAAACTCCTGGTAGTCCTGCTTAACCTCGGCGTTTCCAGGATTTTCCTGCGCTATCTTCTTGAGAGTACGTTCCTGCCGCTGCATCTGGGCGATCTGGATTTTCCCCACCCGCTGGCGGAAGCGGAATTGTTTGGTGCGCTTGTGCGCCTCCTCCAATAGCTCCATCGCCTTATTTTCGTGCTCGATGTCCTCGGTTTTTTCGAGCAGCTCGACCAGCCGCAGCAGTTTGCCATCGACCGGATCGGCGTTGTAGCCGGCCTCGGCCTCGGCAATCGACTAAAAGAGGTTTTCGTTGCTCTGCACATCCTTCCCCTCCTGGATGAGGCGGTCCTGCTCCTCCTGCTTGGTGAGGCTCTCGCGGAAGCTGCCGCCCCTGAGATAATTGCCCTCATCCATCGTGTCCTGCGCGCCCAGGTTCTTCAGCTCGGTCTGGAGATCCATATCAAACTCATCCATCCGCAGCGCGTAATGGCAGGCCTCGGTGGCCAGCTTCCACTGGCGAAGGTCCTTGTAGACATCCTTGAGCACCAGGAATTTGTTGATGTCGGGATTTTTGCAGTCGGCATTGGCGCGAAGCAAAATCGGGCCGACCCACATGACCGTGTCATAGAAGCCGGCCTTGTGGGCATTTTGGAGGAGCGTCTGCATGTAGCTCGGCTCGCCGGGCTCATAGGCCAGCAGCTTCTCGGCATTGAGCATGTTCTGCCTGTCGTCCTTCTGGGGACGCTTGAGCTTCATCCTCTCCATCATGCCCAGATCCCTGCCGCCGCTGGCCTTGCGTTTGAGGGCGATATCGCGCAGCGCCTGGTGGGCGGCCCGGGCATCCGGATCGACGCCCAGTCCCTGGAGCATCATGTCGATGGCATATTCGTAATTACCCGTGCCCTCAGCGGTCCTGGCGTAATCAAAGAAGACCTGCGCCTTCTTCTGATCCGCTTCCGGGATGTCGTGATAGCCTTCGGGGGGTCGGGCCACAATACGTTCCTTCAAAATCTGACGAGGTACGATTCGATGCCAATCGTACAGGACGGCAGCCAGACAGTCGAATCTAAATGGGTCGGAGGAAGACTGTCAAGATAATGGTTTGGACGTGGATTTGAACCTCTCATTACAATCTCCTAATGTCGCATACTGACATATGTACGAAGCCCTGAAAATCATCCTCTACCCCGACCCGCGGCTCACGAAGGTGAGCAAGCCGGTGGAGAAGTTCGATCAGAATCTCAAGGACCTGGCGGCGCGGATGTTTGTGCTGATGCGGGACAATCGAGGGGTGGGGCTGGCCGCACCGCAGGTGGGGCAGAACATCCGCATGTTCGTCATGAACTCCACCGGCAAGCCGGAGGATGATCGGATCTATGTGAATCCGGAGTTGAGCGAGCCGCTGGGCGAGGAGGAGGGTGAGGAAGGCTGTTTGAGCCTGCCACAGATCGCGGCGACAATTCTCCGCAGCCAGAGCATTCAGATGAAGGCGAGGGATGTGGAGGGCAAGCCCATCTGGCAACTGGAATCCGACTACATCGCCCGAATCTGGCAGCACGAAGTGGATCATCTCAACGGAAGTCTCCTGCTGGACCGAATGGGCCCGCTTGCGAGAATGGCCAATCGAAAGATACTCAAGGACCTGGAGCAGCGCTACCGGGATGAGCAGGATGGAAAGGGAAAGCGGCCCTTACTCTGACCCTTTCCCGGCCATACCGGGAGAGGGAAACGTGCATGAACAAGCGCATCGCGATTCTTGGCGCAACCGGTTCCATCGGGTGTAGCGCGCTTGAAGTGATGGAACATCTCGGACCCCCCTACCGCGTGGCCGCACTTTCGGGGCATACTCAAACCGAAAAGTTGCTCGAACAAGCCCGCAAATACCGCCCCGCCGCTGTCGCTCTGAGCCATAGCCCCCCTACCGCCTCGTCCGAACTTGCGCGCCTCGGCATCAAGGTCTACGAAGGACCGGCCGGCGTGGTCGAGATGGTCGGTCGGGATGATATCGATCTGGTTCTGGCGGCCATCGTCGGAGCGGCCGGGCTTCCGGCTGTTTTGGCGGCGGTACAGGCGGGCAAAACGGTCGCGCTGGCAAATAAGGAGGCACTGGTTGTCGCCGGCTCGCTGCTCATTCCACTGGCTAGAAAGAATAAGGTCCAACTCCTTCCGGTGGATTCGGAACACTCCGCCGTTTTCCAGGCGGCTCAGTCCGGCCGGCTCGAAGAGATCAAAAGAGTGATTCTTACTGCCAGCGGCGGGCCTTTTCGTCGCGCTTCGGCGAAAGACATCGAGAACGCCACCCTCGCCGATGCCCTCAATCACCCCACCTGGCGAATGGGCAGCAAAATCACCATCGACTCGGCCACGATGTTCAACAAGGCCCTGGAGATTATCGAAGCCTGCTGGCTTTTTGGGCTATCCCCGGAAAAAATCGAAGTGGTCATTCATCCGGAATCCATCGTTCATTCGATGGTCGAATTCATTGACGGGTCGGTGATCGCGCAACTTTCGCCTCCCGATATGCGTACGCCGATTCAATATGCCCTTACCTATCCGCAGCGGCTGCCCGGTATCTCTCGAAAGCTGGACCTGAACCAACCGTTCTCGCTTAACTTCGAAAAGCCGGACCCGGGGCGTTTTCCGGCGTTGGGCCTTGGATATGAGGTGGCCCGCAAAGGGGGGACGCTGGGCGCGGTGTTAAATGCCGCCAATGAAGCGGCCGTGGCGGCGTTTACGTCCGGGAAAATCCGCTTCGTGGAGATTTCAAAGCTGGTGGCAGGTACAATTGAAGCTCACCAACTTCAGGAGTCACCGAGCTTGGACGATCTTCTGGAGGCGGATAAATGGGCCCGAAGCGCGGTAGAAAAGTTGATCCCAGGCGGGTGATGCGAGGCCAAGGCTGGCTGCTGACCCGACTCCCTTTCATTGAGATTGGGAAAAACGAACCTGCCACGCGTGTTCTGCCGTATTGCTAAAGCTCCGCACCTTCTGGGCGGGCCCTCAGGGATGTCGTTGCTTTCGAGCTGGATTGGAACCGCTCTATGACTTTGCCCAATGTTCTGGCCATCGCCGGCCTCGTCTTCGGTTTCGGGTTCGTTGTATTCTTCCACGAGTTAGGCCATTTTCTGGCGGCCAAATGGGTGGGGATCAAGGTTGAACAATTCGCCGTCGGGTTTGGGCACGCCATTCTCGCCTTCCGCAAAGGGCTGGGGCTGCGAGTCGGCAGCACCACCAAGGAATACGAACGCCGGGTCAAAGAGCATCTCTTGCAGAAGGGCGAGCGCAAGGGCGATATCACCACCGCGGAATTTTCCGCCGTCGCCGTCGAACTGGGCCTGGGCGAAACCGAATATCGCCTGAATTGGATGCCCCTGGGCGGCTATGTGAAGATGCTGGGCCAGGACGATCTGAATCCCTCGGCCCAGTCCGATGATCCCCACGCCTACAACCGCAAATCCGTCGGCGCCCGCATGTTCGTGGTTTCGGCCGGGGTGATCATGAATGTGCTCCTGGCCGCGATCTTCTTCATGGCCGTTTTCCTGATGGGTTTCAACGTTCCGCCTTCGATGGTTGGCGGCGTGACCACCAATTCCCCTGCTCAGCAGGCCGGGCTTCAGGTCGGCGATCGTGTCCGCTATCTCGACGGCGACTATCAGCACGACTTTACCAAGCTTCAGCTCAACACGGCGCTCGTCAAGCCGGATCATCCGATCCCCATGCTGATCGAGCGCGATGGCAAGTTCATCAACCTGACCGTGCGGCCGAGGCGGCCTGCGCCTGAGGAAGGCGATTTTCTGGTGATGGGCGTGCGTCCGATGCCCGATCTGGCCGGGTTGAATCCCAAAGAATATGTGCGTGCGGACAATGGCGACGGCCCAAAAATTGATGAGACCATTCAGATCCTTCCGGGCGACGTGATTACCGCCGTCAATGACAAGTCCGTACAGGCGCAGGATTACGCGATCTTCGATCGAGCGCTTCAGGCCTCCGGAGGTAAGCCCATCAAGCTCACCGTCCGTGACATCAACGGCAAGACGCGCACCGTCGAGGCCAAGGTTTCCTTCGAGCAATTCTTCGGTGACACCCCCTTCAACATCGGCGGCATGGAGCCGCGCCCGACGATCGAGATGATCGAACAAGCCTCTCCTGTGGCCGGCAAGCTGATGCCCGGCGATGTGGTTGAGGCGATCGTCGTCAATGGCGAGCAACAGCGGAGTCCGACCATCGGCAGCTTCAAGTCGCAGGTCCAGGCCGCCGCCAGGGAGAATCGCAAGGTCGATTTCGTGGTGAAGCGCAAAGGCGCTGACGACCTCACCCAGGTGGCCGGCGTGGTTCCCACCTTCCGCACCGGGCAGAACCGGCGCGGCGTCGGTGTGCGCCTCGGCGAAGAAACACAACCGGTGGTCGCCAATGTGATCGCCGACTCTCCAGCCGCTCGCGCTGGCGTTCCGCGCGATTCGCTGATTCAAAAGATCAATGGCAAACCAGTGGCGAGCTGGATGGAAGTGAATGAGGCATTGAAGGCGACGGACGGAAACGTCGTGATTACCGCGGCGCGGCTCGATCCCAGGACGGGGAAACCGGTTGCCGAGTCGGTGGATTATGGGATCGCCCTGGCATCAGCGGAGATTGAGGGATTGAAAAATATTCGCTATGCGCATGAGCTTCTGTTGCGCGACCGGATTGAGCCGCGCAAAACGTCCAACCCGTTCATCGCCGCCGGCTGGGGCGTCACGGAGACGCGCGACCTGCTCCTCCAGTTTTATCTCACGCTTCAGCGCCTTGCCCAAGGCTCCGTCTCCGCCGGCAACCTCATGGGTCCCCTGGGAATCGTCCACGCCGGCTCCAAATTCGCCCTGAAGGGCACTGACTGGCTCATCTGGTTTTTGGCCATGATCAGCGCCAACCTGGCGGTGGTTAATTTCCTGCCCATCCCCATCGTGGACGGAGGATTGTTCACGTTTTTGATCATTGAAAAGATCGCCGGCAAGCCGCTTTCGCCGCGCATGCAAACCGTGGCCCAACTGGTCGGCATGGCGATCATTCTCAGTGTCTTCGTGCTGGTCACTTATCAGGACATCTCACGGCTCTGGCTCTAACGTGGCACGGGCGTCCCGCCCGTGTCTTCGAACGCGCCCTCGCTTATACTCCTGACCAATCTTGGCAGGAGGTCATTATGGGTTTGCGCGGACTTGGCTTAATCGCATCTCTCCTCTTCCCCCTTTCCGCATCCGCCGCTCCTCCCACCACTCAGCCGCTTCCTGTCCACATGCTGGTCCCCGGCTTTGTGGTGCGTGAGTTGCCGGTTCAGATCACCAACCTCAACAATCTCGAATACGCTGCTGATGGCCGGCTTTTCGCGGTCGGCTATGACGGCCGGGTGCATGTTCTAACCGACACGGATGGGGACGGGCTTGAAGAGACGGCAAAGGTTTATTGGGCCGGAAAACCGGGGGAAATTCGCGCTCCGGTGGGCATGTGCATCCGCCCCGAGGGAATCTACGTCGCCTCCAAAGGCCGGATTTCGCTCGTCAAAGATACGAATCACGACGGCGTGGCCGACGAATGCGAAATGGTGGTCGGCGGATGGAAGGAACTGTTCGTTGCCGTCGATTCACTGGGGGTGGCGGTCGATAAGGATGGCAATCTTTTTTATGGCCGCGGCTGTTTCGATTTCACCAACCCGATGCAGATCGACAAGAAGACCGGAGTGGCCGGCTGGAACCGCCAGCAGGAGACCGGCACGATCATGAAGGTCTCGCCCGATCGAAAGACCCGCGAGATCGTCTGCACCGGCATCCGTTTTTCGGTCGGGCTTCAGTTCAATCGCGATGGGGATTTGTTCTGCACCGATCAGGAAGGCGCAACCTGGTGCCCCAACGGCAATCCGGTTGATGAATTGCTTCAAATCGTCCCCGGCCGGCATTATGGTTTTCCGCCACAGTATCTGCACAAGCTCCCGGGCGTGAATGATGAGCCCAACGTGGTCAGCTTTGGCCCGCAGCACCAGTCCTCGTGCGGCATGAAGTTCAATGAGGAGACCAGGGATCGTAAAGCATTCGGCCCCGCGTTCTGGGAAGGCGATGCCCTGGTTGTCGGCGAGTCGCGTGGAAAAATCTGGCGGTGTCCGCTGGTGAAGACTTCGGCCGGCTACGTCGGCAAACCCGTCGTGATCGCGACGCAGGATATGCTCACCATCGACTGCGCGATTTCCCCCAGGGGCGATCTGCTCATCTGCTGTCACAGCGGCCCACCCGACTGGGGCACCGGCCCCAAGGGTCCGGGGCGGATTTTCAAAATCAGCTATGCCGACCGGGCTGCGCCGCAACCGGTGGCGGTCTGGCCGGCCGGACCGCGAGAGATTCGGGTCGCTTTCGACAAGCCTGTTGACGAGGCGATCCTCACCGAATCCAAAACGCTCATCGGCGGCGAATATGTCCGCGCGGCCGACCGGCAGGAAAGCATGACGCCGCCGTACGTCGTCGTCACCGAGCAGCGGCACACCCCGACCGCCAGCATTCGCGTCAGCGGCCAATCTCTCTCGAAGGATCGGCGGACTCTGAGCTTGGCCACCGATGCGCTGCCCTGGCGAAGCTATTATTCTCTGGCGGTTCCCGGCGTGCGCAAGGTTGGCGAGAAAATCCTCAGCTCCACGGTCGATCTCGATTTCATGCCGACCGGCGTCGAGGCCCGCCTCCAGAAATCCGGCGTGCAACCCGAAGCTCCAACATTCTGGCTCCCCCACCTCGACTCATACGTCAATAAGCGATGGACTGCACAGTCTGCCGAGCACGAGCGCTGGCAGCAGGCGATCCACGACGCCGACGGAACGCTCT
>JBGPEF010000161.1:0-10077 GCA_041482675.1 Tepidisphaeraceae bacterium
ATCGATCAACCCTGAATTAACCATCCCCCGCGCGCTCTGCAATACTTTTTCGGCCGTCACTCTCCCGCCCCAGCAATTCCAGCTATTCCACCCCATCGGCGGCGTGAGCGCGATCTTCTCGCCCACGACGATCTTGAATTTCTTCTCACTCGTCCCCAGCGAATTCTTCGCCCGCAATGTGACCACATGCTCCCCCGTCTCCGCCAGCCGTCCCGAAATCTGCCCGCTCTGCGCATCGACCATCAACCCCCTGGGCAGCCCTTCAATCGAAAACTCCATCGGCCGCTCCCCCGTCGCCGGAATGCGATAAATCAACGGCGAATTCGGCCGCACCCCAAACACCCCCGGCCCATTGATCCGCGGCGTCGCCGGCGCCTTGGGCGTCAAAATCACCGGCCCCTCCGCCGCGTTTGCCGTCGCCGCCAGCAGAACGAAGCACAATCCAATCGCCAGTTGCAATGCTCCCATGTGATCAATCTCCTTCCCATCCATTACCGCCGATCAGGATGTCCATTGTCAAAAAAGTAGGAATGGTGCTCTCCCTGCCAGCGCCTCGCGCCGTGGACTTCACGTACAGTTTCCAGAGGAACGCACACAATTAATACCCATGAGGTATATGGATGTCGTTGCGCCGCGCATCAATCAGTCTTGTTCTGCTTTCTATCGTCAGCCAGATTGCGGCCGCTTCTATTTCGGCTCCAGATTCTCACGCGCAGTACTCTCCCGATGGGAAAAGAATCCTGGTGATGATTTCTAACAATCCAGGATGGGACTCAACCCGCGAGTTCACCCTCAGAGACGGCCGCATTGTTGTCATGCGTGAGATCTTCCCGAAATCAGGCTGCTACGACGCCGCAACTCTTCAGCCAATCTGGCAGGTGAACTGGTTTACCTTCTCCTGGTACCTCCAATCATCACCGGACTTTACTGAAGTCGCTCGCCTCTTCCCAAAAGCCATGTTGGGTGGCCCAGCACTTGAGTTTTACAAGGAGGGCAAAGTCGTTCGCTCCTACACCTGCGATGATCTCCTCCAACATCTTAATTCATACGCGTTCGTCTCATTCACCAGTGCCGGCTGGCATCACGAATGGTATGACTACCGCGATTTCAGGCAGACTGGTGGCGGACTAAATCTCTCCACCGGCCGCCGCTTGTTCTGGCTCATGGGGCACGGGTACGACCTGGGCTACCAGGAACACTACACCTTCGACCTCGCCACCGGCCAAGTTCGCAGTTGCACATATTCCGGCGTCGATCAGCTCCTCATGATGCTCACCAAAACCGCGGCCATCACCATTGCAGTGCCCGTTACATGCTGGTGGCTGATCCGCTGGCTTCGGCGTCGCCTCCGCGCATTGGCCATTCGCGCGACTCATTGCCGCAACTGCGCCTATGACCTCACCGGCAATCTCAGCGGCGTCTGTCCCGAATGTGGGCTTAAACGAACCGACCTCCCCCCACTTCCGCCCCCGCCTTCAACTCGCCCGATTCCCGCTTGCCACGATCCGTGACCTTGACTATCGTTCAACTCTCCCGGCCGAGTACCCAAGTGGACTAAGGGGACGGATTGCAAATCCGTTATTCGTCGGTTCGAATCCGACCTCGGCCTTTCCCTCCTCAAAATTACTCGCGAATTATTCCCCCCCATTCGTCATCGGCCCCTTCACCACCTCGCGTTTCTTCCCGTCATATCCATCGATAAACGCCTTCACATCCGCCAGCGTCTGGCTCGTCGGCTTTCTGCCCCACGGCAAAACTGCCGCCTTGGCCTTGGCATCGTCATATCCCAAAACCGATTCCTGATACGCCGCCACCATCATCCCCGTCCGCCGAACTCCCTGTGCACAATGCACCAAAATCGGCCACTTGCCGCGATCGGTCATCACCTCCAGAAACTGCCGCACCTGATCCGAAGTGGGATATCCCCCCAGCTTCACCGGAATCCTCACCACCTCAATCCCGTTCTCCTTCAACAGTGCCAATTCACTTTTAAACGGCTCCTTCTGCACCTCATTATCATCATTGAGCATCACCACCGTCCGCACATTCCCTTTTCGCAGCGCCGTCTTAAATTCCCTCATCCCCCGATTCCCATCGCGATACAAAACACCCTTTTCCACCTCGGCAAAATGATAAGTTCCCAGCCGATACATCCAAAGCCAGATCGCCGCCGCCGCGGCCGCCGTGAACACCACCAGGATGATCCACCGCCGCGCTGGCCCGGTCTGATGCTCCGCAACTTTCATGGCTACTGCTTCCTCGGATCGGGAAATACCTCAATGATCCCCTTAGGTCTGGTTGTCGGCCGCGTCGTCGCGCCCGTCGTCGGCCGGGTCGTTCCCAGAGTCCCAAAATCCACATCCACAAACGCCGTGAAATATCTCCATCCCCGCCCCAGGAATATCTGATCCCGCAGCATCTCCTCCACGCTCGGCTTGACCATCCCCTCAAACCTCACCTTCCCATTCACGATCACCGTGATCGGCCGCGAAAACTCCGCCGTTTGCTCATTCAGATAAAACCGCATGCTCTCCACGTTCTCGCTTTTCACCTCGATCTTATTCAAAGCCGTCATCGCCACCGAAATGCGATACTGGTTCTGGCTGATGATCATCGGCCCGCTGCCATATTGAAATCTCAGCCGCTGATCCGGGCCGGGATTGAGCATCTGATAGACCTGCACCCAGTCGTTGCGATTAAACAGCGCGTCCGGCCGATTCGATCCGTGTACCACTTCCTTCGGATACAGCTCGCGCGTGCGCGAGCGCATCTTCTGATAGAGCCGCTCGGCGATCTCCTCCGTCGGCGCGTGCCCCACGCCCTTGGTCTCCTCATAATCGACGTCATACTTAAACTGCCGCAGCAGCTTCACCATCTCGCGCGACATGTCCACCTTCAGGATCGTGTCATCCGCGTCGTGCCACACCACGGAGAAAATATTCCGCAGGCTGACGACGCGCACCTTCTGCCACGCCCCGCCCGTGCCGCCGGACATCGGATTGATGGCCGCGAAATAGGTGGGATAGTGCAGCGCCAGATTCCACGTCGCATGCCCGGACATCCCATGCCCCAGCATATAAACCCGCGCTGGATCGATGTTCAATCGCCCGGCCACGTGATACATCGGCTGCATCACGCTGTTCATCCCCGCATAACTCGGCCCCCAAAGCTCATCCAGATTCAACACCGGCATCAGGATCACCGCATCCGGATGTTTGGCCAATTCATCGCGAATCCAATCGGTGTAAATCTTGGTCACCTCCTCCGGCCCGGGCCGGGGATCGGTGATAAATGGATGCGCCCCCGGCAGCTTGATCACCAGCGGCCAGTGAATGCTCCGGTCATATCCCTTGGGCACGCCGACGAAATACATCACCTCGTGCGGCCCGACCTTCTCATTGATGTAATAAACCCCACCCTCCACCTGCGGCCAAAAAAGCCGAATCCGGCAAATCCTCCCCAGCACGTTCGGATCGATCCCGGTGGCGATGATTTCCTTGACCGCCTCCGCCCGCTCCGCCGCCGTTTTGCCGGCGAAATATTTTTCCAGCAGCTCGTGCGCCCCGCGAAGTTTCGGGACGAGGTTCGCCTGCCACAAATCCCCCAGCTCGCGGCGATCCATCTTCTCCAGAATCGCCGGCGGAATGCCATCCTTCTCGGCCGCATTCCCGATGGCCCCCGGCTGCTGGGCGAAGGACAGAGTGCAGATGAACAGCACAAGTAGGGGCGGCTTCAGCCGCCGTCCTGGCCGTCCAATCACGGCGGCTAAAGCCGCCCCTACACGAGCAATCCACATCATCCCTCTAGCATACCCTGTAGCGCATCCCCGCTCACGCCCATATATAATCCGCCCACCTATGCGAACCCATTTCATCGTCTTAATTCTATCTCTCTCCATCCCCGCCTTCGCCGACACTCCTCCCAAAGTAAAACTCCAACCCATCCTCCGCGGCCTCGATCGCCCCATTCAATTCTCCCCCCACCCCGACGGCCGCCAGCTTGTCGTCGAGCAGGTCGGCCGTGTCCGCTTTGTCGAAAATGGCAAAATGGTCCGCCAGCCCTATCTCGACCTCACCAAAAAAGTGTACGTCGAGTACGAATGCGGCCTGCTCTCCATCGTCTTCCACCCCGACTTCGCCAAAAACGGCCTGCTCTACGCCAACTACACCGCCAACGCCCCAAACCTCAAAACCTTCATCACCGAATACAAAACCGATCCGAAATCTCCCACGGTTGACATCGCCACCGAACGGGTCGTTCTCACCATCGACCAGCCCTTCCCCAATCACAACGGCGGCCAGCTCGCCTTCGGCCCCGACGGAATGCTCTACATCGGCATGGGCGACGGCGGCAACATGCACAACCCCAGCAACAGCGCTCAAAACCCCAAATCACTCCTGGGCAAAATGCTCCGCATCGATGTGACTACCAAAACCGGTGTCGCCCTTGCGGGAACCCCGGATGTACATCCGGGGCTTTATGGAATTCCGAAAGACAATCCCTTCGTGAACGACTCAAATTACCGCCCCGAAATCTACGCCCTCGGAATGCGCAATCCCTGGCGCTTCTGTTTCGACAAGGAAACCGGCCTGCTCTACGCCGCCGACGTCGGCCAGGACACCTGGGAAGAAGTGGACGTTATTGAGAAGGGCGGCAACTACGGCTGGCGAATCCGCGAAGGCAACGAAGACCTCCACCCCATCCCCAATCCGCCCAAAACCATCGACCCGATCTTCCAATACAACCACAACAAAACCGCCGCCAGCATCACCGGCGGCTGCGTCTATCACGGCAGCGCCCTGCCCGGCCTCAAGGGCTGGTACATCTTCGGCGATTACAGCTTCGGAAAAATCTGGGCCATCAAGTATGAGCCTGGAAAACCAGTCCAAGTGGAAGTGCTCATCGACCCCAACGATCCCCAGAAAAAAGGCCCCACGCGCCCCACCCAACCCTCCGCCTTCGGCGAAGACGCCTCCGGCGAAGTCTACCTCCTCGACATCAACGGCCCGATCTACAAGTTTGTCCCCGCGGAATGACGTGGCATGGGCATCTTGCCCATGTCCCCTTCTATCGTGGCATGGGCGTCTCGCCCGTGTTTTCAATTTCGTACCACGGGCATCTTGCCCGCGTTACGCAACAGCCGCGCGCCTCTTCGCCGAAAACTCCAACACCTCCAGCCTCCTGATCAACTCCCCCATCTCCGGCCGCTGCGCTGGATTCGTCCTCACACACTCCATCACCAGATTCGAAATCTGCTCCGGCACTTCCGGCTCGATCTCGCGCGGCGATGGAATCGCATCATCCACCAGGAAACTGTTGTCCCCCTTCTTCACCGTGTACAACGTCGGAATATTCCGCCCCGTCAGGCCGCAATATAGCGTGGCCCCAAAATTGAACACATCCGTCTTCGCTGTAATCGGCTCGCGTCTCACCTGCTCGGGCGCGATGAAATCCGGCGTCCCCTGAATCCTGCCTTTGATCGATCCCAGCCGACACGCCTGCCCGAAATCGATGATCTTCGCCTCCCCCTGCGCGTTCACCAGAATATTATTGGGTTTCAAATCGCAGTGCGCATATCCCATCGCATGCAGCGCTGCCAAACCCCTGGCCACTTGCACAAAAATCGCAATCGTCTCCAAAACATCCCCGCGCTGCCGCGATTCCAGCACCTGCCCATCAAACAATTCCATCACCAGCGCTGCCTGGTTGGCCTTGTGGAACATCGTCTTGTCATCGCGCATCTCAATCGACCGCCGCAGTGCGGGATGATTGAACTGCCGGCTGATCTCATATTCATTCTCAAGCTGCTCGATGAACCGCGCATCCTTCTCCGCGCGCTTGATCACGTGCTTGAGCGCATAGAGCTGCTGAGTCTGCTCCTGGCTGACGACGTAGATCAGGCTGCCAGCGCCCGTGCCGATGCAGTCGATGACCTCGTAATCAAACACCTTCCGCGGCATCTCTCGCCCACTTTTGAACATGGTATTCTCAGGTGCCTCCAAAACAGGCATCGCACTTTCTCCGTCCACACTTTATCTGCGGGTAATGCCACCCCATTCCCTCTAACTACATTGAACGGAGGGCCCGGACCATTATTTCGCTTGAGTTATCCCCGCCGCCCCCGGCCGCTGCTTCCATCTATGCCGTTTATGCCGCCCAATATGCCGCACAGGCGCAAAAAAAAGGCGACAGGGACGATACGTCCGCCGTCGCGCAAAGTCTGGCCCCGTTTTACCTCAATGCCGCTCGCCCCGCCCGGTTTTGCCTATTTCTGCCAAACCTTCCCCTTAAATTCCGCGATCGCCTCCTTCAGCTGCTTCTCAATGTCATCCGTCATCTCTTTCTTCTGCTCCAGCGCGGTTACCAACTGCGCATTGCGCGTCTCCACGTGCTTCAAAAACGCATTCTGGAACTCCGACACCCGGCTCACCGGCACATCGTCCAGGTATCCCTTCGTGCCCGCGTAGATCACCATGACTTCCTGCGCCATCGCCATCGGCCGGTATTGCGGCTGCTTGAGCAATTCCACCAGCCGCGCCCCGCGGTCCAATTGGGCCTGCGTCGCCTTGTCCAGTTCGGTCCCCAACTGCGCAAATGCCTCCAGCTCGCGATAGGCCGCCAGATCCAGTCGCAGCGATCCGGCGATCTTCTTCATCGCCTTGGTCTGTGCATTTCCACCCACCCGCGACACGCTGATCCCCACGTTGATCGCCGGCCGAACCCCCGCGAAAAACAAATCCGGCTCCAGATAAATCTGCCCGTCGGTGATCGAAATCACATTCGTCGGAATATACGCCGACACTTCCCCCTCCTGCGTCTCGATGATCGGCAATGCCGTCAGCGAACCGCCGCCCTTCTCATCGCTCAGCTTCACCGCCCGCTCCAGCAACCGGCTGTGCAGATAAAACACATCGCCCGGATACGCCTCGCGTCCCGGCGGCCGCCGCAGCAGCAGCGACAATTGCCGATACGCCGCCGCCTGTTTCGTCAGGTCGTCGTACACACACAGCGTCGCCTCACCCTTCCACATGAAATATTCCGCCATGGCGCATCCCGCATACCCGGCGATGTATTGCAGCGGCGCGGGATCGGCCGCCGATGCGACCACCACCGTCGTATAATCCATCGCCCCGGCCGCCTTGAGCACCTGCACAATCGCCGCGACGCTCGATTCCTTGGATCCGATCGCCACGTAAAAACATTTCACCCCCTTGCCCTTCTGATTGATGATCGTGTCCACCGCAATCGCCGTCTTGCCGGTTTTCCTGTCGCCGATGATCAATTCCCGCTGCCCGCGGCCGATCGGGATCATGCTGTCAATCGCCTTGATGCCCGTCTGAAGCGGCTCCTTCACCGGCTGCCGCTCGGCGATGCCCGGCGCAACAATGTCCATCTTCCTTCGTTCCGTGGTGACAATCGGCGGCCCGCCATCCAGCGGCTGACCCAGCGGATTGACCACCCGCCCGATCACCGCATCGCCCACCGGCACCTCGAGCAACCGCCCCGTCGCCCGTACCGACATCCCCTCTTCAATCTCCAGGTAATTTCCGAAAATGACCGCGCCGATCGACTCCTCTTCCAGGTTAAACACCTGCCCCATCACCCCATTGTCAAACTGGAGCAGCTCCGAAGCCATGGCATTTCGCAGCCCATAAATGCGCGCAATCCCATCGCCCACCTCGATGACCGTCCCCACCTCGCTCACCGCCATCTTCTGCTCAAACCCCGCGATTTCCTGCTTCAATACACTGGTAATTTCCGCCACATTGATCGCCATCGCATGCTCCGCTTCTTGTCAATGATTCAATGACTCAATGATTCAATGTCTCAATTTCTCGGCGTCGCCATCAGCAACTTATGCCTCATCGCCTCTAATTGGCTCTTCACGCTCGCATCAATCAACTTGTCATCCACCCGCAAAACCATCCCTCCGATGATCTTCTCATCCACATACTGATGCACGATCGCATCCTTCTTCAGCGCCTGGCCGATCCGCTGCCGCACCTGCTCCAGCGCGGCCGAATCCAGCCGGCTCGCCACCGTCACATCCACCTCGATCTTCCCCAACTGCTCATCGAGCAATTCCTCATACGCCTCGGTGATCGAATGCAGCAGCCCCAGCCTCCCCTTCGAATTAAGCACCCCCATCGTATTCATCACCAACTGCGAAACCCTTCCCTTGAAAACCTTGTTCAGCAGCGCCGTCCGATCCCCCGCGCTGATTCCCGGATCGCTCAAAAACGCCTTCAGCGTTTTGTTCCCGGCCACGATCTCCCCAATCTCGTGCAGCTCCGCCCCCACGGCCTCCGCCTGCTCCTTCTCATTAGCCAACTCCAGCAGCGCCCTCGCATACTGCACCGCCGCGCCGGATTGCTTCATGCTGACTGGCATCTGCTTCTCCGTACCACGGGCATCTTGCCCGTGTCTTATCTCCCCACTGTCTGCAACTCATCCAAACTACGCTTCACCAAATCCTTCTGATCCTCCGCATTAATACTCCTCCTCAAAATCTTCTCCGCAATCGACGTCGATAGCTCCGCCGCCTTCTGATAAATCTCCCCCAGCGCCTGCTGCTTGGCCGTCTCGATATCCCGCGTCGCCCGCTGCTTGGCCTCCTCCGCCTCGCTCTGCGCATCCATCTTGATCTTCGTGGCGATCCTCTCCCCCTCCTTGGTGGCCGTATTGAGCATCTCCCGCACCCGTCCCTCCGCCGCCGCCAATTGAGCGCTATATTCGCGCAGCGTCGCCTCCGCCTTGGCCCGCGCCTCCTCGGCATCGGCGATGTCCTTGCGAATCCGCTCTTCGCGCTTCTTCAGTCCCTTCAGCACATTTTTCCACGCCGTGGGATAAAGGATCGCCAGCAGCACCACAAAGATGATCACCACCCACAGCGCCTGCAATTGCGTCTCGCGCTCGAATGGATTCGCCACCAGGTCCGGCTTCTTGTGCTCCTCATGCCCGGCCGACGTCGCCGCCGCGGAATGCTCCTCGGCGGCCAGCGCTCTACCCGCCGGCACCGCCACACATGCTGCCATCACCAGCGCCAGGATCAGTTTTTGCAACATGCTCTGTACCTCAAAAACAAAACCACTCGCGGGCCTTAGATCGAAGTCAACTTGCCGGCCAGCTGAAACGCGATGATCAGCGCGAAGAACGTGAACCCTTCGATCAGCGCGGCCGCGATGATCATGTTCGTGCCGATGCGACCGCCCGCTTCCGGCTGCCGCGCAATTCCTTCCATCGCCTGCCCCGCCAGGTGCCCAATGCCCTTGGCCGCGCCCATCACGATCAATCCCGCGCCAACCGCAGCGCCCGTCACCGCCAGACCCTTGTCGCCAATCATCGACTGGGCCAGCAACATCAACTGAAGCATCTGATTCTCCTCCGGACTAAAAGCCCGGAACTGTGCGTCGCGCCCCGCGATAAAAGTTTGGGGCCAAAACGCGGATGTATATGGTGCCGAACTTAATTAAAAATGCCCCGGCGTCGGCTGCTCATGGGCGAATATCGTTTTCCTCTTTCCCTCTTCCTCTTCTTCCCTCGCCCCGGTACTCCGGGGAGAGGGTTAAGGTGAGGGGTCTTTTTTTAAATCGCAAATCGCAAATCGCAAATCGCAAATTCCCTTAGTGTTCCGGCGCAACCGCACTCGCAATAAACAGCGTGGTCAAAAACGTAAAAATATACGCCTGCAAAAACGCCACAAACAATTCCAGCACCCGTATCAGCAAACTCAGGAGCGTCACCGGCGCCCCCACCCCGATCTGTGCCGCGAACCCGGCCGTCACTGGAATCAGCATGATCATCGCCGCCAGCACAATATGTCCCGCCACCATGTTCGCAAATAAGCGAACTGTCAGTGCAAATGGTTTGATTCCTGCTCCGATTAATTCCAGCGCCAGCAGCGCGCACCAGATCGGCACATCCATCACCCATCCCACAGGCGATTCACCCGGTTTGGGCTTAAACGGATGCGGCGCAAAATTCCACAGATACAAAAACGGCGCGGCCAGGATCGCCAGCACCGGATTCATCGGCACCCCAGCCCCATGGGCCTGATAGTTCACATCGTGCAGATGC
>JBGPEF010000162.1:0-10066 GCA_041482675.1 Tepidisphaeraceae bacterium
AACCGCTTCCCCCAGAAGCTCATTGGCTTCGCCGGCATCGACCCTACTGAGCCGGGCTCGGCCGACGAAGTCCGCACCTGCAAAGACGAACTCCGCCTCCGCGGCATCACCATCTCCCCCCCCAATCAGGATTTCCACCCCACCGACACCCGCGCCATGGCCGTCTACGCCGCCGCCGAGGAATTGGCCATGCCCGTCCTCTTCCACCCCGGCGGCCATTACACCGAGGCGTCCAAAATGGAATTCGGCCGACCCGTCCTCCTCGACGAAGTCGCCCGCTGCTTCCCGCGCCTGCGCATCATCCTCGCCCAGCTCGGCCAGCCCTGGGTGGACGAAACCATCTTCCTCCTGGGCAAACACAGCAATGTCTACGCCGATGTCTCCGGCCTGCTCCGCCGCCCCTGGCAAGCCTACAACGCCCTCGTCTCCGCCTATCAATCCGGCGTCATCGACAAACTCCTCTTCGGCTCCGACTTCCCCTACACCGACGCCGCCGAATGCATCGAGGCGCTTTATAGCCTCAACCAAATTGCCCACGGAACAAATCTGCCAGTCGTACCCCGTGAAGCGCTACGCGGAATCGTCGAACGCGACACGCTTACACTCCTCGGTCTCTCGTAGCGATCAGACGAAAGCTTCGGTCGGGCTGGTTCCACATTCAGGGCAACGTAACGGAGTGGCGCGGAGATCATACCCACATCGTCGACAGAGTCCGCGACTTTCCTCCCGCCGACGACGTAATCCTCGACGGACTACTGCAACCACGCAGATGGTTAGTGTTACGATAACCATCCACGACGGAATGATTAGATAATCGTCATCACTGCCGCCTCCGCTGCCGCGAGAAATCACCCTTCCAACCGCAGCCCCAAGGTACGATTTCTGCCATCCCCACGGACCCGGCCCATAGAATATTTCGTGGGGAGGGCCTGTCATGGCCCAGGATCGCATAAGGGGTCGGTCTTTGGGGGGAGGATCACTATCCCGATAATACGTCTCGTGCTCCTCCCAACCCTCGTGGAACATGCCACGTGATGATTGCACACAGAAAACCCAGGAAAGTTCCCCATGATCACCCGGTCGGTCAACATTGTTCCATTGGATACTCAGACTGGCTGACCGCCAATAGCTCGTTGCTGCGGCGATGATGCTAATTAGCCAAATCATGGCGAGCGAGCCGCTGAGGAAACCGCCAACAAATCTCCTCGTCCTCATTGAACGCATCTTATCCAGCGTCGCGGTGCATTGCTGGATGGTCGCGCAAGATCCTGGTGATACGCGTTTGTGAGGGCTTGGCAATAGTCGTGCAAAATAGACAGCTACAACTAGCGCTTCTCATACTCCTTCAAAAACCCCTCAAACTCCCTCAAATGCCCCTCCTCATCCGCCAATATCTTCGTCACCATGTCCGCCGTCACAAAATCCACCTCCAGGCACGCCCTGATGATGTTCGTGTAATGATCAATCGCCCCCTGCTCCGCCTCGATCACTCCCTTGATCACGCTCACCACATCCGTGCTCTCCGCCGGCGGCTGAAGCGATCGCTGCTCCGCCTTAAACTCAAAACTCCCCGGCACCCGCCCATAAAGCTCCTTGATCCTTTTCCCAAACTGCTGCGCATGCCCAATCTCGTCCGTAATGTCGCCCGCCAGCGACTTCTTAATCTCCTCCGCCCTCACCCCGTCGAGGTTCTGCGAGTTGGCGATATAACTCATCACCGTCTCAATCTCCATCCAATATGCCCTGGTCAGCATCCCAATGATCTCATTCCGCTTCTTTTCATCTCGAATAATCGGCATGGGGACTCCTTGTTCGTTTAAGCGCAGGGGGCGGACAGAGGAGATTTTGCGATGCCCAACGATGGCTGGCAATGGCCAAATCATTCGCGTCTATCGAGCAGCCGCTCAAGCAGACTCCTGATAATGCCGCTTTTAGTAGTATGTGCTAGAATATCGAAGGAAGCAGGTCACCTATGCGACTCCACATTGACATATCTTCGGAAGCCGAAAGCAAACTCAAAGAGCGCGCTGCCGCTCAAGGGAAGGACCCCACGACCTATGCGTCGGAGATTGTTGAAGAAGTGGTTAGCAGGCCTTCATTGGACGAGATACTGGCGCCCTTGCGCCGTGAGTTCGAGGAGAGTGGGATGTCCGATGATCAGCTCCTCGAGCAGATTTTGGCCGCTCAGACGGAATACCGGAAGCAGCCTTGAAGCAACCCTCCCCGCGTGCTGTCTTCGACAGCGTGATTTATGTGCAGGCGCTGATCAGTCGCCGAGGTCCCGCCGCCGAGTGTATCGAGCGCGTCAAGTCCGGCGAAGTTGCCCTGTTCACAAGTGATGCATTGTTGGAGGAGGCGGGGAATGTACCGCTTCGACCATCGCTCACGCGCCGATTCTCCAAACTCACCCCGGAGCGTGTCGGCTCACTTATGGAGTTGATACGAAATCTGGCGTTCCACATTCACAGGCCTCCAAAGGCTTTCTCACTTATCCGTGACCCAAAAGACGAAATGTGCATCGACCTGGCGGTGGCTGCTTCCGCCCAATACCTCGTCACATGGAATAGAAGACACCTGACTAACCTGATGCAGCAGGACACACCGGAGGGGAAGGAGTTTTGTCAGCAATTCCCGTGGCTCACCATTCTGGACCCTCCCGCGTTCTTACATGAACTCGACATTTCACGCAGCAAACGGTCCTGATTTACTCCCTATATCAGCAACTCTCCACCGTCCTCCACCGCCGCAAATTTTCCGCGATCTGCGTCATCTTCGCCGCCCTGCGCTCTTCCTTCAGTCCGTAGGTGCTCTGGAAGCCTCTGCGGACGCCGAGGTCGTCCACCAGCCCAGATTAGGGCAGTTGAGGCGCCGCTTGCATTCCGATATGAAGGCGTCGAACTTGCTGGTATGGCCCCCCCGCCACCAGCCATTATTTCACCTGTCGGCGATGCGAAAATCAGCATCGCCAAGGAGCCTCCCATGGGCCTCAAGAATTTTGCACTCATCACCGCCGCCGCGCTCGCGCTGCTCACCACTTTTCCCTCCACCGCACTCGCCGGCGATGCCGCCAGGGCCAGGCGCAACCTCATGTTCGCGAAAACAAATGCCGAATCCCAACGCTGGGATGATCTCGATGCCAGCATGAAAAAAGTCGCCGCCGACATGGAAGGCCTCTCCGACGCCGAAAAAGCTCCCCTGCTCGCCGAAATAGCCGCCATCAAGGCCATGGTCACCAAATCGGTCGAGGAAGAGGTCACCAAACGCCTCGACAAGGCCGCCAAGGCCGATCCTCCCTTCGCCAAGCTCGACATCGATCGCGCCACCATGCGCCTGAATTCCGACGAGGCCAAAAACTACGCCGATCCGGCCACTCTCGAAAAACTGCGCGCCCGCCTCGCCTCCATGACCGGCGCTCCGCCCGAAAAACCCACTCCCGCGCCCACCGCCGCCCCCGCCGCCGCCAAGCCCGCCCTCACCGGCGACCTGGCCACCGCCGCCGCCCGCGCCCGCCTCGCCCGCACCATGTTCGAGCAGGGGGACCTTGGATTCGCCGAGCGAATGATCGGGCAGGCCATCAAACTCATGGAAAACGTCCCCGAGGCCGACCAGGCGCCGATCCTGGCCGACCTGGCTGCGCTGAGCGTGCTGATCGAACAGGCCGAGCTCAAGGCCCAGCGCGATGAGGAATTTCGCCGCATCGATGAGCAGGTCAATCGCTACGTCGGCACGGCCGAAAACAGCATTCAAAATGGGATCGTGAGCGACCCGGAATGGATCGATAAATCCGAGAAGCTCCTGGCCACCCATGACGCCAAAACCTTCATGGATGCCGCGCGGATCAAGAAATACCAGACCCGCCTCGACACCACGCGCATCAAGCTCAAGGCCCACAACAAGGCCGTCGCCCTGGATCGCGCGGCCGACAACCTGAAAGAATTGGAAGATCGCGTCGCCGCCGATCCGTTCAAAGGCGCCGACGATCGTGAGGCATACAAGGTCTTCACCGGCCTCAAGTCCCTCTCCGACCGCGTGCTGGCCGAGTTCAGGCGCATCCCCCAGGATGATCCCGACATCAAAGCCGTCCTCGACCGCGTCGCCGCCGCCAACGCCAAAGTCGAAGCCGCGGCCGGAAAATGGGGCATCGAAAAGATGCAGGAGGAGTTCACCAACCACTGGACATTCTCCAGCAAGCCCTTCGCCGGCTGGGAATCGGAGCGCCTCGACGCCAAGGAAGTCGCCCGCGGCCGAGTTGAAGGTCTGAACCTGACCGTGCAGGCCGTCCGTGGCACCGTCTACTGGCTCAACCAGCCCGATACCAAGCAAACCCTCGAGAAATACAAGGACAACACCGTCGTCTCAGCCACCGCCGCCACCGCCCGCAAAACCCTCGACGAATCGGCCGCCAAACTCAATGAGGCCTACAACACAGTCGTCGCCGAAGTCGAGCGTCAGCCCATGCCCGAGAAAGAGGCCGACCGGATGAAGATTCGTTACCTGATGCACGATGCCGAGGACTGGTTCGCCGGCACGAAATTCAAGGATGCCAACGTCGCTCGCGCTGTGACTCTTGAGAACAAATGGAACGCCGAAGTCGCCCGCATCGAGAAAGAGCGGGCCGAAACCCTCAAGCGCATGACCGCCGAAGCCACCGCCGCCTGGCCAAAGATCGAGGCCAAAACCCCCGCCGAAGGCTTCACTCCGGCCGACGCCGAGCGCCTGAAAGGAAAAACCATCAAGATCAAGGGCTACTACAACCGCACCGGCTGGGATTTCGATTCCACCTATGATTACGCCGTCGGAATCCTGGGCGTCCCCGTCGCCGGCAACTACGCCCCCCACGTCCGCGAGGCCTACGACGACGTCCAGAAACGCAGCCACTACGGCATCGACGACCACACCGGCTGGGACCTCATCGCCATCGTCGAAGGCCCCGGCCAAATCCGCCGCCGCGTCACCACCGAATGGAAAGACGCCAACACCCACCAAATCATCTTCAAAACCGAAAGCTTGGTCTCTGAACCCTGCGTCCTGATCAAAATCATCGGCCTCCACACCGGCCCGCTGGCGGTTGGGCCGAAATGAAGCGATCCTCCTCCGCCCGCACGGAATCGAGATTCACCGAGTTGGCGATGTAACTCATCGTCATCTCGATCCCATCCAGTAGCCCTGGGTGAGTATTCCCATGATCTCATTGCGTTTTTTCTACTCGCGCGTGCGGCCGCCATTCATTCGTAGACTTCGCGGCGATGAGCGATGGTCAGCACGATCACGCGCTCGGCCTGATCTTCAATTCGATAAATCACGCGCCAGTCCGCTACCCGGTAACGCAGTTTTCCCGCGAGCTTCCCGGTCAGACGTTTGATGTTGTTGTGCCGGCGTGGCTCAAGCTCCAGTTGCCTGAAACACCGAGCCAGTTTCTGCGCTAACGGACGGTCCGCCGCATCGAAGAACGCCTGAGCTTCGGGCGATAGGATGACCTCAAACATCCTTGCGCACCTTGCGCCAATTGACTCCCAGCCCCTGCGCAATCGCTTTCTCGGCCTCTTTCAGCCGGTGGAGTAACGGCGGGCGGTTGAGAAATGACACATAGTCTGCCAACGACTCCAGCCGCTCAGGAGGCAGTTGATCGACGGCCTTCTTGATTTCTCGACGCAGTTGAACAGTGCTCATTCTCGTATTGTATCCGCTCTACATCCCCCGCCACATATACCAGCTTCCCACCGTCCTCCACGGCCGCCATTTTTCGGCGATCTGGATCATCTTCGCGGCCTTCGGCTCGGTTCTCAGCCCATAGACTTTCTGAAATCCCTTCCTCACCCCCAGATCATCCACCGGCAGCAGATCGGGGCGGTTGAGGACGAAAATCAGAAACATTTCGGCCGTCCAGCGGCCGATTCCTTTGATGGGGATCAGGCTCTGGATGATTTCGTCGTCGCTCATCTTTGCGAAACGGCGGGTGGGAACCTTGGCACCAGCGAAATGCGCAGCCAGGTCGCGGAGGTAGCTCAACTTCTGCCGCGAGAGTCCCACCGATCGCAGTTGCTCATCGCTCAGCGTCAGCAGACGCCCCGCCGCGGGCCGCGAGCGGGGGAAGAGTTTTTTGAAGCGATTGGAGATGGCCGCGGCGACCACGCCGGAAATCTGCTGCGAGATGATGGCCTTGCAGAGCGAACCAAAGCAATCGCGGCCGGGTTTCAGCGTACACGGGCCCACGCGCTCGATCACCGCGCCCAAAGCCGGATCGACGCGGGCCAGATGCCGCATCGCTTCTTTCCAATCGACAGTAACTTTGCTCCCGGACCTCATCGCTCAATTATTCCCCGCCCCGGCACCGCCTTCGCCGCTGAGCCGATTGATCCGCACCCCAAGCACATTCGCCACCGGCCGCTCGCGGCCGTCGCTGGGGCGATTGAGAATCTTGTACGCATCCGCCGCCGGATCGCGCATCACCATCGCGGTGCTGCCTCCGCCGTCGAGGTTCATGGCCGACCAGCAGCCGAGTTTGACGAACTCCGCCGAGAGATCCTCATATGTCGCCCCCTCCGAAACTCCTGGATTTCGGCCATCGACCACCAGGATTACCAGCTTCTTGCCCTTCTCATCCACCCCCACCGCCGTGCGCGGATGGCGGGCGGCGTTGTCATGCTTTACCGCCTTCCCCTTGGCCACCAGCATGACGTTCCCCGAGATCACCTGCTGCACATCGGCCTCCGGCACGCTGATTTGCTCGATGCCGACCTTACCCCCCTGCCGCACCACCAGGCACGGCCGGGGCTTGAGGTTCTTCGACCACACCTTCCCATCCGTCGCCGCCGGCCCTTCGACCAGCGCCCACTGGTTGGCGCGATATCCGCCGGGGATTGCGAATTCACCCTCGGTCTTCTGCGCCTGGAAGAAGTCGCCGTTGACGGCCACGTCAAAGTGCTCGCGCTGGGCGATGGCGCTGGTGGGCATGAGCGTCGTCTGGAACTTGCCATCGCCATCCGGATCGGCCCCGCCCGGGCTGACGCGCACGCTCACGTGCGGATCAGAGAGGTCGATCTCGACCCAGAACACTTTCCTGATCGGTTCCTTGCGAATCTCGCTGTGGAAGTTGACGCCAGGATACGGCTTCTCGCTGGGGAAGTCCGCGCGAGCCAGTAGCGCGAGCCTCAGCAGCAGCAGGCAGCCAACCATCGCGCATCGCGAGCGGACCATGCCGCAAGTATATCCGCGATGGGCACTGAGGCGAGCGATGCGGTCGCCCGCTGTTGGCGTCGGCCGCGTGATTGCTCTACAATGTTCCAGGAGCAGAGAGGGGCCAACAGGAGTCATATGCGACCCGCGCTGAAATTGAACGCCATAGAGCAGGAACACTTGCAGGAACTGTACGACGCCGCGGGGGTGGCACGGGATGAGTTGCCGTACACCGAGCAGTTCACCCAGCTCTGCCAGGACTTCCAGGACCGCGCCTTCAAGAACGCCGATCCGGAGCAGGTGTTCGGGGCCATTCTCAAGTACGTCCGCAGCAGCACCAACGCGGCCGGGGACGTGGGTGATGCGGTGCTCGATCCGGAGCAGGTGAAGAGCCTCAAGCTGGTGCTCAAGCGGCACACCAAGGGCGGGAAGGTGCTGCCGTATTCCAGCGAGTTTGAGACAGCGTTGAAGGAATTCAGCAACATGAGCAAGACCGAGCTGAACGGGCGGGATTTCTGGCTGTCAATTGTCCGAACCCAGGGCCGCTCGCGCCGGCCGCCGAAGCGGGCGGTGGCCAAGGCGGTTAAAGAGGATGATGGAGCCGACGAGGATGGCGAATAGGCCGGCCGGCTCGGGGACATTCGCTGAATAGAACGCGGCCAGTTGCTGCTGGTCGGCGGGGTCGATGGGGAAGACTTCTCCGGAATAACTGGTATTGAAGTTGGCGGCCAGGTCGATGAAGTCGGCGATGGTGACGTTGCGGTCATAATCAAGATCGCCTTCCTGCCAGGTGGCGGTGGCGGTCAGGCCGAAATTGGCGGCGAGATCGATGAAGTCGGAAATGGTGACGGTACCGTCGAGATTGAGATCGCCGATGCGGGTGGAGCGGATCAGGACGTGCTGGTCGCCGTGGGCATCGGCGAGCAGGGCGATGCCCACCGCGGAGTTGGGATGCGCGGGCAGGCCTGAATCGTAGATGCCGTCGCCGGGGTTGGCGAGAGCATTGATGATGGCGTTGTAGAGAATGGTTTTGTTCTGGGTGGGGTTGGCGTAGATGCGCAGAGAGTTGCGCCCGCCTTGGACGTTGGGGGAATTCAGATCAACCGACTGAAGATCAGGATCGTTGTAGTTGATGGTGAGCTGCCGGAGGTCCTGGTCGGCGTTGAGGAGCAGCTTCGAAGCCGAAGCGCCGGTCGGGGGGCGCTGGAGGGTGACGGAGAGCAGGGTGGTCGCGGCGTTGGTGTCCGTGGCCGGCGTGCCGACGTTGGCGGCGACATTAAATGTGCCGGCAGAGACGGTGAGGGTATTGGTATTGCCGATCATCTGGCCATTAAAGAAGAGCGTGCCCGCGCCGAGCTTCATGACGGGCCCGCCCATGAGGGCGAAAGTTCCGGAGACTCGCAGTTCGCTATCGGGAGCGATGGTGATGAAGGACGTCTGTGGAATACGCAGGGGGGCAAGGATGGTGTGGCTGCCGCGGAGGACCTGGATGCCATTGACGCTGAGGGTGCCGCTGGAGCCCTGGGCGATGACATAGCGGTTGGGATTGCTGATGGTGAGCATGCTGACGGTGCGATCGCCATCGAGGAAGACATTGGCGGGCGCGTTTGATCGGGTGAGGCGGTTGAGGAAGCGGGCTTCGATGCCGCCGGCGGGAATGGGGCCGTTCCAGTTGGCGGCCGTGCCCCAGCTTCCGCCGCCGTCTACGTTCCAGGCGTTGTTGGCGAGGAGCTTGTCGATTGCGCCGGTGTTCATCATGGCGTAGAGCTCGCCGTCGGCGTCTTCGCCGAGGGCGTAGAGGAGGCCGCCGCTGAGGGCGGTGTTGAACTGGAAGATGGTTCCGCCGTTCTGGTCCATGTAGAAGAGGCGGCCGGCGCTGCCGAAGCCGTTGTAGTCGCCGAAGATGTATTTGCCCTGGAATTCGGGGACGGAGCCGTGATAGACGAAGCCGCCGGTGATGGAGTGGCCGTCGGCGTGGGTGTATTCGCCGATGGGAGCGACGGAGGTGAAGCCAACGGGAATGGTTCGGCCGGCGATGGTGTTGACGCGGGTGCCTTCCATGTAGGCCCAGCCGTAGTTTTGGCCGGAGGTGACGATGTCTACTTCTTCGCGCTGGCCTTGGCCGACGTCGCCGGCGTAGAGCTTGCCGGTGGGGCGATCGAAATTGATTCGGAAGGGATTGCGCAGGCCGTAGGCGAAGATTTCGTTGACGGCGGTGAGTGATCCGAAGAAGGGGTTGTCGGAGGGGACGCCGTATTTGGTGTTGACGGAATTGTTGCCGGTGGGATTGATGCGGAGGATTTTGCCGTAGACGTTGGTGGTGTCCTGGCCGTTGCCGTTGGGGCTGGTGTGGCCGTCGATGGTGCTGTTGATGCCGCCAAAGTTGTCATCGCCGCCGCCGCCATCGCCGAGGGAGATGTAGAGCATGCCATCGTTGCCGAAGCGGAGCGCGCCGCCGTTGTGATTGGATTGGGGCTCGGCGATGCGCATGAGGATGCGCGGGGCGACGGTGGCGTCGGCGACGTCGGGATTATTGAGGTTGACGGTCCATTCGCGGATGACGCTTTGATGGTCGCCGCCGGCGAGGCCGATTTCGGGATGGGAAAAGTCGGCGTTGCCGACCTTGGTTTCGGAGGTGTAGGTGTAGAAGAGGCCGCGGCCGGGAGTTCCTTCGGGGGCGTAGAAATTGGGATGGAAGGCGAGGCCGAGGAGGCCGCGTTCGTCGTTGGCGTTGCCGCCGACGACGGGGAATCCGCGGGCGGCCAGATCGAGGAAGGGGGTGGTTTGGAGAGAGTTATTTTTGATCAGGCGGATGAAGCCTTTGTGGGTGGCGACGAAGAGGCGATTGCCGGAGTCGCCGGGGGCGGTGACCATGTCGAGCGGTTCGGTC